>VGZX01000008.1 GCA_016872415.1 SAR202 cluster bacterium
CAGCACCACGAATGGGTCGGGCATGGGATGGGTGACGCCGTCCACCGTCACCTGCCGCTCCTCCATGCACTCCAGCAGCGCCGCCTGCGTCTTCGGCGAGGCTCGGTTGATCTCGTCCGCCAGCACCACCTGCGCCACGATCGGCCCCTGCCGGAACTCGAACTCGCCCGTCTTCTGATTGAACATCGACACGCCGACGATGTCGCTGGGCAGCAGGTCGGGCGTGAACTGGATGCGGCGGAAACTGCCGCCGATCGACTTGGCGATGCTCCTGGCAAGCATGGTCTTGCCGACGCCGGGCACGTCCTCGACCAGCACGTGGCCCTTGCACATGAGGGCCATGATGGCGAGGCGTTGCTCGGTCGCTTTTCCGAAGACCACGCGGGCCAGGTTCTCTTGGAGCCGTTCGGCGATGGGGCGAGCTTGTTGCACGAGGGATTGTTTCATTAACGGTGTGCACTCCGGGCGCGGGGTAGAGCCGCTAACATCGTACGCTCCGCCAGGGTCGCGCACGGATTATGACGCGCTAGATCGAAAAAGGGTTACAACGGCCCTAGTCGATGGTAGGTGCTACGGCGGAAGGCGTCAATGCGACTTCCGTTAACGAGCGCCTCCCGCGCGCCCGCCAGGTGCCATCGTGTGGCGGGGCCTCGTCCCGATTCATTAGCGATCCGGTGAATTGAGCGATTCCCAAAGCCCCGCATCCCAGCCCTCGTCGCCAATGAGCGGCGCGAACTGGCACGCGCCAAGCCATGTCGGCTGGGGGCCGTTCTCCGTCGCGCGCACCAGCACCAACTGCTGCATGAACGGCATGCCGACCGGCATTACCAAGCGCCCACCCGGCGCGAGCTCCGCGACCAGCCCAGCCGGCACCGACGACGCCGCGGCGCCAACGACGATGGCGTTGTACGGCCCTCCCATCGGAAAGCCCAACTCGCGCCCTGCCTCGACGACGGTGACGTTGGAAATGCCAAGCTGCCCCAAGTTCCGGCGGGCCCGCTCCGCCAGCG
This sequence comes from SAR202 cluster bacterium, assembly GCA_016872415.1. Classification (GTDB taxonomy): domain Bacteria; phylum Chloroflexota; class Dehalococcoidia; order Lucifugimonadales; family Australimonadaceae; genus VGZX01. Next base: position 1,011 of record VGZX01000008.1, read on the forward strand.
ACGCGGTCCGCTCCACCGTCACGACGCGCGCCGCCAGCTTCGACAGCAGCGCCGCCTGATAGCCGGTGCCCGTGCCCACGTCCAACACGGCGTCCGACGGCTCTACTGCCAGCGCCTGCAGCATGGTCGCCACGATGAGCGGCTGCGAGATGGTTTGGCCCTCGCCCACCGGCAACGGCCGGTTCTCATATGCGTGCCGGGCGAGCTCCGGCGGCACGAAGACCTCGCGGGGCGTCGTCGCGATCGCCTCCAACACGCGCGCCTCGGTGATGTCGGCGCGGAGCGAATCCAGCAGCCGCTGTAGTGCTTCGGAGTGCTGCATCGGCCCTGCCTTTCCCTACCCTAATACGCTCGCGCGGCCAAATGACGCCGCGCGAATTCGGCGCCCAGCGGTGCGACGGTGCCATAATCGGCGTGTTTGACTACCGTGCCACGGGTGATTAACCTACCGTACCGCACCAAGACATTATAAGATTTCTGTAGATTTTCGCAGTTTTGGAAGGTTGGCCGCCCATGGATTCCTCCGTCGAGGGCATCGTCGACCGCAAATGGGTCACGCTCGGCATGGCGCGCGCCTTGCTGGGCATCAACGAAGCCACCCTCCGCCAGTGGGCCGACCGCGGCATGGTGCGCGCGTTCCGCACGCCGGGCGGCCACCGACGCTTTTCGCTCGAGGACATCAACGCGCTGATGACGAACGGCCACCGGGCCGATGGCGCCATCGACGACGCGACGGTGCTCCCTCGCGTGCGGCGCAAGGTGCATCGGGCCCACCACGCCATGCCCGCTTGGCTCGAACACCTGGACCCGGAGGTGAGCGGCCGCCTGCGCGAGATCGGCGGACAGCTGCTGCACTTGTGCGTGACCCAGGGCCACGACGACTCGCGGCAAAAGAGCCTCACTCTCGCGCGCAAGCTGGGGCAGGCCTACGGCCAGGCGCTCGCGAGCAGCGAGGTGCCGCTGGAGCACGCCGTGCAAGCGTTCGTCTTCTTTCGCGAAACGACCATGTCGGCCGTCGCGCCGTCGCTGGCGGCAAACGTCGCCCGCGCCCAGCAGGCCAGCCAATACTGGCGGCAAATCAGCCGCCTGACCGACGCCGTGCTGCTGGGCATGACCGCGGCGTACCAGCGCGCCCGCGTCGACGATCACCAGTAGGGACGAGGAAATGGCGACCAGAACACCAGCGATGGACCTCACCGACCGGCAGCTGTTGAATGTGCTGCAATCCGACTTCCCGCTCGCCGAGGAGCCCTACAAAGTGCTCGGCGCGCGATTGGAGCTGACCGAGGGCGAGGTCATCGAGCGCATCGCGCGGCTCAAGAAGCGCAACGTCGTCCGCCAGGTGAGCGCGATCTTCGACACGCGCCGCCTCGGCTATGAGACGTGCCTCGTCGCCTTCCGTTACCCGCCCGAGCTGTTGAACAAGGGCGCGTACCGCGTCAACAAGCACCCCGGCGTCAGCCACAACTACGCCCGCAACGGCTACTTCAACCTCTGGTTCACGATCGCCGTCCCGCCCGACGACGACTTGCAATCCACGGTGGAGCGCCTTGCCCGCGAAACCGGCGCCATCGCCGCGCGCGTCATGCCCACCATCCGTTTCTTCAAGATCGGCGTGAACTTCGACATGGTGGCCGAGAAGGGAGCCGCGTACGACTATTACTCGCCGGACGGGTTCGCCAAGCAGGCCGCGCCCAAGGGCGGCGTGAAGGGCCTGAACGAGCAATGGAACAAGGCCGAGGCCCTTACGCCGTTCGAGATCGACGTCATCCGCGAGCTGCAAGAGGACCTGCCGCTGGAGGGCCGTCCGTTCGATGCAATGGCCGCGCGCCTTGGCCTGTCCGTCACGGAGCTGTTCGATCAGGCCGCGGCGTTCCAGCGGCGGGGCATCATGCGGCGCTACAGCGCGGTGCTCTACCACCGCAAGGCCGGCTTCTCGCACAACGCGATGGCCGTCTGGAAGGTCCCCGAGGAGCGGGCCGTCGAGGTCGGCTTGACCATGGCGGAAAGCCCTTGGGTCACGCATTGCTATCAGCGCCCCACCTTCCCCGACTGGGAATACACCCACTTCACCATGATCCACGCGCCGACGAAGGAGCAATGCGAGCAGGTCGCGGGCGACATCGCGCGCCAGACGGGGATCGCGGACTACCAGCTGCTCTATTCGACGCGTGAATACAAGAAGACCCGTGTCCGCTACTTCGTCGAACACGAAGCGAAGGTGTAGCGTTGGGCCGCTATTACCCGGTCTATCTCGACATAGCAAGGCGTCGCTGCGTGGTGATCGGCGCGGGCCCGGTTGCCGAGCGCAAGGTGCGGCAGCTGCTGGCCGCCGGCGCCGACGTGACGCTGGTGAGCCCGGAGGCGACGCCCGAGCTGCGGCGGTCGGCCGAGGCGGGCCGGCTGCGGTGGATCGAGCGCGGCTACGCGGAAGGCGACCTGGCGGGGGCGTTCCTCGCCATCGCCGCCACCGACGATACCGAGGTCAACCGCGCGGTGTCGGCCGAGGCCGAGCGTGAGCGGGCGCTGCTGAACGTGGTCGACGTGCCGTCGCTGTGCACCTTCGTTGCTCCGGCCATCGTCGAGCGCGGCCCGGTAACCGTCGCCATCTCCACCGGCGGCGCCAGCCCCGCCCTCGCCCGCAAGATACGCGAGCTCATGAATGGCACGCAGCACCCCGGCGTCGACGATGCTGGCCCCTACTGCCGTTGCCTGTCCTGGGCCGACGCCGCCGACGTGCTCGCCGACGTGCGCGCGGAGCTGAAATCGCGGCGCCACACCGCGTCGCCGGAGGCATGGCAGCAGGCGATGGACGAGGAAACGCTGGCACTCGTGCGGGCCGGGCAATCGCGAGCGGCGAGGGAGCGGCTGCTGCGGGCGCTGCTCGGCGCGGCGGCGAAGGGGTAGCCGTGCGCATCCTGCTCACCGGGCTCAACCATAGGACGGCTCCGCTCGTCACGCGAGAGGCCCTCAGCCTCACCCAAGCGCAAGTGCCCGCGGCCCTCGCGGCGCTCCAAGAAGACGTGGGGCGTGGCGTCATCGTCTCCACCTGCAACCGCATGGAGGTCTACGTCGCCGTCGATGACCCCGACCGCGGGCAAGACGGCTTGCGCCGGTTCTTCGAGCGCCAATTCGGCGTGCGCCTCGAGGAGGTGAGCCCCTATCTCTACACCCGTCAGCACGACGACGCCGTGCGGCATCTCTATCGCGTGGCGAGCAGCCTCGACTCGTTGATCATCGGCGAGTCGGAGATCCTCGGCCAGGTGCGCGAGGCCTACAGCGCCGCCAGCCGCGCCGGGGTGGCGACGGGCGTGCTGGCGCACGTGTTCCACAACGCGCTGCGCGTGGGCAAGCGGGCCCGCGCTGAAACGGCCATCGGCCGCAATGCCTTGTCCGTCAGCCGCGCCTGCGTGGAGATGGCCCGGCGCGCCCTGGGCGACCTGCGGGACCTGCGGGGCCTCGTCGTCGGCGTTGGCGAGGCGGGCAGCCTCGCGGCGCGGGCATTGCGCGATGCCGGCGTGGCCGACATGACGGTAACGAGCCGCACGCTCGCCCACGCACGGGAGCTGGCCGCCGAGCTCGACGGCACGGCCGCACCGCTGGCCGAGCTCCAATCGTTGCTGACCTCGGCCGACATCGTGGTGAGCGGCACCGGCGCGCCCGACTTGATCGTGACGCACGATCTGGTGGCGAAGGTGATGAGCAAGCGAGGCGGCCGACCGTTGTTCGTCATCGACATCGCCCTGCCGCGCGACATCGACCCGTCCGTCGCGGGCATCCCCGGCGTCCACCTCTACACGATGTACGACCTCGAACTGATCGCGGAGGCCAACCGGAAGGAACGCGAGGCGGAAGCGAAGCGCGCGGAGCGCATCGTCGAGGAAGAGGTCGCGAAGTTCGAGTCGTGGTGGGAAACGCTGGAAACCGCGCCCACCATCACCGCAATCCGATCGCAAGCCGAAGCCGTGCGCGAGGCGGAGGTCGCTCGCATGCTGCGCCGCGCCAACGGCATGACCGCGGCCGACCGCGCGGCGGTCGAGGCGATGAGCAAGGCGCTGGTGAAGAAGCTGCTGCACCGCCCCACCGCCAGGCTCCGCGAGCGCGGCGAGCAATCCCTCACCCATGCCGCCCGTGAGCTATTCGGCATCGATGGCGACTAGCGTAGGAGCGATCCCGTGACCGACACCGTGCGCGTGGGCACCCGCGGCAGCAAGCTCGCCCTGGCTCAAACGGGCCAGGTCGTGGATGCGCTGCGGAAGGTCTCCTCGAACGTCGAGTTCGCCGTCGAAACGCTCACCAGCGCCGGCGACCGGAACGCCGACGCCCCGCTGGCCGCGTTGGGACGTGGCGCCTTCACTTCGACGCTGGAACAGGCGCTCCGCGAGGGCCGCATCGACCTCGCGGTGCACAGCCTGAAGGACCTGCCAGCGGACGAGCAGCCCGGGATCATGACTGTGCCGGTGCTGGAGCGCGCCGACCCGCGCGACGTGCTCGTCAACCGTTGGAACGCGACGCTGATGCAACTGCCCGCCGGGGCGCGCATCGGCACCAGCTCGCCGCGGCGCGCGGCCCAACTGAAGCTCGGCCGCAAGGACATCGAATTCCTCCCCATCCGCGGCAACGTCGAGACGCGCATCGCGAAGGCGACAGGCGACGGCTACGACGGCGCCGTGCTCGCCGCCGCCGGCTTGATTCGGCTTGGCCTTCAATCGCATGTCGCCGAGTACCTCTCGCCCCTGGCCTGCCCACCGGATCCCGGCCAGGGCGCCTTGGCCGTGCAGCTGCGGACGAATGAAGAGCGGCTGTTCCAGATCGTCCGCGCCCTCATCCACCGCCCAACCACGTCGGCCGTGCTGGCCGAGCGCTGGGTGCTCCGCGCGGCGGGCGGCGGCTGTGCGGTGCCGATCGGCGCCCTCGCCACCGTGGACGGCGACAAGGTGCGACTGCTGGCGGCCATCACCGCCCTTGACGGCTCCAAGACGTATCGCGTCGAGGTCACCGGGCCGATCGCCGACCCCGACGTCATCGGCAAGGCCGCATACCAGCAACTCATGGCGCACGGCGCCGCCGCGCTGCTCACGGGCGGGGCCTCCAAATGAGCGCATCCGGAATGGTCTACCTCGTCGGCGCGGGCCCGGGCGATCCGGGCCTCATCACCGTGCGCGGCGTCGAATGCTTGCGGCAGGCGGACTTCGTCGTCTACGACCGTCTCAGCAACGCCGCGCTGCTCGAACACGCGCCGGCGGGCGCCGACCGCGTGTTCATGGGCAAGGAGCCCGAGACGCCGTCCGCGTTCCAGCAGGCCATCAGCGCGACGCTCGTGCAGGCCGCGCGCGGGGGCAAAACCGTCGTCCGGCTCAAGGGTGGCGACCCGTTCGTGTTCGGCCGAGGCGGCGAGGAGATCGAGGAGCTGCGCGCGGCGGGCATCCCATTCGAGGTGGTGCCCGGCATCACGTCGGCCGTCGCCGTGCCCGCCTACGCCGGCATACCGGTGACCCACCGTGGGGTGGCGACGGCGTTCACGGTCGTGAGCGGCAGCGAGGACCCCGACAAGCCCGAATCGTCGCTCGATTGGCCGGCGCTCGCCAAGACGCCGGGCACGCTCGTCGTGCTGATGGGCTGGCGCTCGCTGCCGCGCATCATTGCATCGCTCATCGCCAACGGCCGTCCGGCCGACACCCCCGTCGCCGTCACCCAGTGGGGCACGCTGCCGAGCCAGCGGACCGTGTCCGGCACCCTCGCCGACATCGTGGAGCGCGGAATGCAGGCCAAGATTGCCTCGCCAGTCGTCACCGTCATCGGACATGTGGCGGCATTGCGCGACACCATGCGTTGGTTCGACCGGCGCCCGCTCTTCGGCAAGCGCATCCTCGTGACCCGCTCGCGCCGGCAGGCCAGCGCGTTGAGCAAGCTGATCGCCGAGCAAGGCGGCGAGGCCGTCGAGCTGCCCACCATCGACTTCCAACCGCTCGATTCCCACGCGATCCTCGACGAGGCCATCGGCAACCTCCGCCGCTACCGATGGGTGGTCTTCACGAGCGTCAATGCCGTCGACGTGGTGTGGGCCCGGTTGGCGGCGCTGGGCAAGGACACACGCGCATTCGGCGACGCGCGGGTGGCGGCGGTGGGCCCGGCAACCGCCGAGGCGTTGGCCGCGCGCGGCATCCGCGCCGACTTCGTCCCCGAAACCTCGACCTCCGAGGGCGTGGCGCGGGCGTTCCGTGGCTACGACCTCGTTGGCGCGGCGGTGCTGCTGCCGCGCGCCGACATCGCGACCGACGCCCTGCCGGCCGGCCTCCGCACCGAGGGAGCCGTCGTCGACGACGTGCCGGCCTATCGCAACGTCGTGCCACCAGACGTGGCGGGACGCGCGAGGGAAATCGTCGCCTCGGACACGCTGGACGCGGCGGCCTTCACGAGCTCGTCGACGGTACGGAACCTCATCGACCTGCTGGGCGGCAACGCGTCGGCGTTGGAGCGCACGCGGATCGTATGCATCGGGCCGTCCACCGCTCGCGCCGCGCGCGAGGTAGGGTTGCGCGTCGATGCGATCGCGACGGAACATACCGTTCAAGGGCTGCTCCGCGCGTTGGTCGAACAGCTGACTCATCGTTCCGTCGAGAGGTGATGAGATGCGTGAAGTGTGCCATCGCGAACAGACCGACGCCGGATTCCCCAACGTCCGCTTGCGGCGTCTCCGCCGCTCCGCCACCATGCGCCGCATGCTGCGCGAAACATCGCTCTCGCCCAGCGACTTCATCTATCCGCTTTTCGTGACCCACGGCCGTGACGTCCGCATGCCCATCGCGCCGATGCCCGGACAATTCCAGCTCTCGCTAGACCACCTGCTCAAGGAGGTCGCCGAGGCCGAGAATCTTGGCATCCCCGCGGTGCTGCTGTTCGGCATCCCGGCGCAGAAGGACGCGGCCGGCTCCGAAGCCTATGACCCCCAAGGCGTCGTGCAGGAGGCGGTATCCGCCATCAAGCAGGCGACCCCCGACATGATCGTCATCACCGACGTTTGCCTGTGCGAATATACCGACCACGGCCACTGCGGCGTGCTCACGGACGACGGCGTGGTTCGCAACGACGAGACACTTGAGCTGCTCGCCAAGACGGCCGTATCGCATGCCAACGCCGGCGCCGACATTGTCGCGCCATCGGCCATGATGGACGGGCAAGTCTCGGCCATTCGTCGCGCGCTCGACGCGGCGGGCCACGAGGACGTTTCGGTGCTAGCCTACGCCAGCAAATTCGCATCCGCGTTCTATGGCCCGTTCCGTATCGCGGCCGAATCCGCGCCTCGCTCCGGCGACCGTCGCGCCTACCAGATGGACGCGGGCAACGCGCGGGAAGCCATGCGCGAGATCGACCTCGACGTGGCGGAAGGCGCCGACCTCCTGATGGTGAAGCCCGCCCTGCCCTATCTCGATATCGTGGCGAAGGCGCGCGAGCGCCACGATCTGCCACTGGCCGCCTACAACGTCAGCGGCGAATACGCCATGTTGAAGGCCGCCGCCCAAAACGGCTGGCTGGACGAGCGCTCCGCGATGCTGGAAATGCTGACCGGCATCAAGCGGGCCGGCGCCGACCTCATCCTCACCTACTTCGCGAAGGATGCCGCGAAAGCGTTGCGTCAGGAGCGTTAGCATGTCCGACGACCCACGCGAGGAGGCCAAGCGCCACGTGGCGAGCCGGCTTGCCGCGCTTGGCGCCGCCTTGTTCGCGCCGGTGGCGAAGGTGGCGGTCGTCGACCTGCTAGCCCGCGTTGGTGAAGGGCAATACGTGGAACTCCAGGTGTACGTCTCGTCCGATGGCCGGTTCAACGTCGGCTCCACGCGGCCGCGCCGCGATGCGTTCGCGGTGCTGGTGGCCCATGACGGGCAGCGCGTCGGCGACGCCTACGTCGTGCCATCGCTGGCGGTGGACCGCTACGCCGCCGCCCCTTCCGGCGGGTCACGCACGTTGGCGATCGACGACGAGCTCGCGCGCACGTTGGCTGTGTACCGCAATCGCTGGAAGTTGATCGCCGAGTTCAACCGCTTCCGCTCCGCCGCGTCCGATCCGAAGGCGCTCCAAGTCATGCTCGCGATGGAAGGCCCGTAGCCCGCAACTCCTCCCCCGAGGCCTCGCATGGATCACGCCCGCTCCGCAGCCCTGTTCGCACGCGCCCAGCAACACCTGCCCGGCGGCGTCAACAGTCCCGTGCGCTCCTTTGGCGCCGTGGGCGGCACGCCGCCGTTCATCGCCCGCGGCAAGGGGGGGCACCTGTGGGACGTCGACGACAACGAATATGTCGACTTCGTCGGTTCGTGGGGCCCCCTGGTGCTCGGGCATGCCCACCCGGCGGTCGCGCGGGCCGTGCGCCGGGCGGCCGCTGGAGGCACATCGTTCGGAGCGCCGACCGAGGGCGAGGTGCGGCTTGCCGAGCTCATCAAGGCCGCGATGCCGTCGATCGATCTGCTGCGGCTGGTCAACTCCGGCACCGAGGCGACGATGAGCGCGATCCGTGTCGCGCGGGCGTTCACGTCGCGCGGCAAGATTATCAAATTCAACGGCTCCTACCACGGCCACGCCGACGGCTTGCTCGTGAAGGCCGGCTCCGGGCTCGCGACCCATGGCATCCCCACGAGCGCCGGGGTGCCCATCAGCTATGCCGCCGAAACGCTCGTCGCCGAATATAACCGGCTCGATACCGTCGAAGCCCTCCTGCGGGCCAACGTGAACCAAGTCGCGGCCATCATCGTCGAGCCGGTCGCGGGCAACATGGGTGTCGTGCCACCGGCAAGCGGCTTCCTCGAAGGCCTGCGGCGCATGGCGGACAGTCATGGCGCGCTGCTCATCTTCGACGAGGTGATCACCGGCTTTCGCGTGGCTCGTGGCGGCGCGCAGGAACGCTACGGCGTCCGCCCGGACCTCACCTGCCTCGGCAAGATCATCGGCGGTGGGCTGCCGGTAGGCGCCTACGGCGGGCGCGCCGACGTGATGCGGATGGTGGCGCCGCTGGGCCCCATGTACCAGGCGGGCACGCTGTCGGGCAACCCGCTGGCCGTCGCGGCCGGCATCGCCTGCCTCGAAGCGCTCGCGAAGCCGGGCACGTATGCCAAGTTGGAGCGGCTGGGCGCGCGGGCGGAAGCGGGACTGCGTGCCGCCGCCGACACGACGAGCGTGCCGCTCGCCATCAACCGCGTCGGTTCGATGCTCACCGCGTTCTTTTGCGACGGCTCCGTCACCACCTGGGCCGAAGCCGCCCGCAGCGACACCGCGGCCTATGCTGCGTTCTTCCACGCGCTGCTCGACCAGGGGGTCTACATCGCGCCGTCGCAGTTCGAGTGCGCGTTCCTCTCGCTCGCGCACACGCCAGCCGACCTCGCGAGAACGGCCGAGGCGGCGACGCTGGCGCTCCGCTCGGCCGGCGCCGCCTAACGAGGGCGCGGCCCGCGCCGATTGCCGGCCGTGCGCCTCGGCTTGGATTCGGGGCCGGCTCCCTCTCGGTTGGGTCCTCATGCGGGTAACTACGCGCTAGGGAACTGCTATTTCCTTGACCATGCCGAGCGCGATATGCGGCGCTCCGCTATTCACATCCGGCAGGAAGCACGGCAGCGCGTAACGGCCTGGTGTCCAGTTGGCTGAGAATTGGCCGCTGTCGCCCGCCATGATGCCCTGCAAGCCGCCCGCGATCTCGAACGGTGGCGGGCCGGGCGGGCCCGAACCCTCCAGCGCGGCCAACGCATCGTCCAGCATCTTGCCCTCGGCAAGTTTGATCATGAACACTTCATGGTGCTGTTGGCAGTCGTTCACCACGCGCACGTGATGCTGGCCGGCCTTGGCGCCCTCGACGTCGAAGCCGAAGTCCTTCAACGAGATCGTCACGTCGGGTTCCGGCGCCTGGGCGGCCGGGCCCTCGGCGGCGGTGACGGTAAACGGCTTCACCATGCCCTTCGCGGCATGCGGCACGCCGTCGGGGCTGGGAATGAGACAGAGGGCCGCATAGTTACCGGGCTCGAACTCTTGAGTGGCATTGCTCACGCCGCCCGGTGCGGCGACACTCGGGCCGCCCGCGTCCTTCGCCCAATCCGGTTGGCTGGGGTTCGGGCCAGAAAGGGCGGCGGCGATATCCTGCATCGTCTTGCCGTCGTCCAGCTTCAGAATCTGCATGTGATGGATCTCTTGACCGCCGTTCGTCAGGTCCAGTGTGACAACGCCAGCCGGAAATGAATCGGGCCCCGAGAAACTATAGTCGCCCGCCGTGTACCCGACGACACGCGGCGAGCACCAGTCCGGGCAGCGACAGGGGCGCGAGCAATCGTAGCGGAGCGCGCAAGCAATCTTCCTCCTCGGATGTTTCGGTACCTGATTCCGGTGCCGGCGGTTGAACATAGCGCGGCGGCCGGCCCGCTCGGCCTCTTTGCGCGAGCGTGTTCCGGCCGTTTCGCCTCGCCGCGCCTCGCGCCGCGATGGCCGAAAACGAAACGGGGAGCCGGCGTGGCTCCCCGTTTCGCATCCAGTCGAGGTCTGGTTACGCGAAGTTCTTCTCGGCGAACTCCCAGTTGACGACGTTCCACCATTTCTCGAGGTACTGCGGACGCGCGTTCCGGTAGTCGATGTAGTAGGCGTGCTCCCACACGTCGCACGTGAGCAAGGGCTTCATGCCGGCCGTGATGGGCGTGCCGGCGTTGCTGGTGTTCTCGATCGACAGCGTGCCGTCGGCCTTCTTCACCAGCCACGTCCAGCCGGAGCCGAAGTTGCCGGCCGCCTTGGCGTTGAACTTCTTCTTGAACTCGTCGAGCGAGCCGAAGGTCTTGTTGATCGCGTCCGCCAGCACGCCCTTGGGGCTGCCGCCGCCCGGCTTCATGCTGTTCCAATAGAACGTGTGGTTCCACACCTGCGCCGCATTGTTGAAAATGGGGCCCGCCGGCGCCTTCTTCACGATGTCTTCCAGTTGCATGTTCTCGAACTCGGTCCCGGGGATCATGTTGTTCAGGTTGTTGACATAGGCCTGGTGGTGCTTCCCGTAGTGGAACTCCAGCGTTTCCTTGGAGATCGTCGGGGCCAACGCGTCCATGGCGTACGGCAACGGGGGCAGTTCGTGCTTCACGGTTCCCTCCTGGTGTGTTCGGTTCAGGCCAGATGTTAGCGTGCAACCGGCGCGCCGAATACCCCCGCGCCGCGACGCGGCCTAGCCTCTCCGCGCCATCAGCCGCTCACGCTGGGCGGGTGTCGCCGCCACGTCGATCGCCGTCCACGCCATCGACAACGCGCCGTCATGGATGGCCTGGTCGCCGGCGGGGGTCACGCAATGCGCGGCGAACGCCGGCTGGTGGTTCACGGCCGGCGACGAGCCAATGCCGATGCCGGGATGGATCGACGGCACCTTCAACGATACGTTGCCCATGTCGGTGGACACCGGCAGCGCCGGCGTGGAGCCTCCCGCTTGCGGGAAGCGGCGGCCCAGCGCCTCGGCGTTCCGCTGGTACAGCATCGCCAGGTCGTGATCGTGCTCCATGTGCGCGTAGGGGCGATCGCCGCCCGTGATGCTCAAGGTGGCGCCGGTTGCCAGCGCGCCCGCCTCGAAACAGCGCGCCACCTTCTCGTACACCCCGTCCAGCTGATCGAGCGTCACGGCGCGCACGCCGAACTCGCCGCGCACGTCCGCCGGGACCACGTTGAAGACGTCGCCGCCTTTCGTGACGATGCCGTGCACGCGATCGGTGGGCCGCAGGTGCTGGCGCAGCAGCCCGATGGAGGTTTGGGCGACGGTCATGGCGTCGAGCGCGTTGATGCCGCGGTCCGGTGCGCCGGCCGCGTGCGATTCCTTGCCCTTATAGGCGACCTCGAAGAATGTCGCCGCGATGATCGGCCATTCCGCGACGTCCCACGGGCCGGGGTGCACCATCATCGCCGCGTGAATGCCGTTGAACACGCCCTGCTCCAGCATCACGATCTTGCCACCCTTGCGAAGCACCTCCTCGGCGGGCGTGCCGAATAGCGTCACGGTGAGCCCGGCCTCGTCCGCTACCTTGGCGGCCGCCAGCGCGGCGCCGACGCCGGCGGCCGCGATGATGTTATGCCCGCAAGCGTGGCCGATGGCGGGCAGCGCGTCATATTCGGCGCAGATGCCAACGTGCAGCGGCCCGCCGCCAAAGCGCGCCGTGAACGCCGTCGGCAGGCCGGCCACGCCGCGCGTCACCTTGAACCCGTGCTGGTCCAGCATTTCGGCAAGCCACGCCGCGGCATGCTCCTCCTCGTAACCGAGCTCTGGCTTGGCGTGAATGCGATGGCTCAACGCCTCCAGCGATGGGCGTAGGCCTTCCAAGCGTTCGCGGGCTCCCGCCTTCGTGTCCATGGACTCCTCCAAGGCGACATCTGTTGCGGTGAGCCTATCACGGCGGGCGCGTGGCCGCACACGCCGGCAACGCGCCGTGACGACCTCCACGCGGCCTTGGCAGGCTCATAAATGCACACCTAGGTGTTGTCTAAGATTGTTGACATTGTTTTTCCCATAATCGATCCTTGCACGCTGCGGCACACTGTCACGGTCCGTCAACAACAGAGGAGCATGTTATGACTACGCTAGGTGAAGGTCAGTACGACGCGGCCCCTGCCCACATCGCGGTGATTGGTGTCGGCGGCGGCGGATGCAATGCCGTCATGCGCATGGTGAACGAGCGCGTGGTGCCAGGCGTAACTTTCGTGTGCGTCAACACCGATGTCAAGTCGCTCGCGCAGGCGAAGGGCGCCCCCACGATCCAAATTGGCAGCAACATGACGCACGGCATGGGCGCCGGCGGCAACCCAGAGGTCGGCACGCAGGCCGCCGAGGCGGACCGCCTCGAGTTGAAGAAGGCGCTGAACCACGCCGACCTCGTGTTCATCACGGCCGGCATGGGCGGCGGCACCGGCACCGGCGCCGCGCCGGTCGTCGCCGAGATCGCGCGGCGCACGGGCGCCCTCACCGTCGGCCTCGTCACCACGCCCTTCTCCTGGGAAGGCGCGCGCCGCATGGAGTCCGCCCTGTCCGGCGTCGCCCGGCTGAAGGAGAAGGTCGACAACCTCATCGTCATCCACAACGACCAGCTGCTCAAGCTCATGGGGCACGACGTGCCGATCGACGAGGCGTTGAAGCGCGCCGACGAGGCGGTGATGTACGGCATTCTGTCCGTCGCCGAGCTCGTCAACGTGCCGGGCCAGATCAATGTCGACCTGGCCGACGTGAAGACCATCATGCACATGCCCGGCCGCGCCCTGATGGCGATGGGCGAGGCGCGTGGCGCCAACGCCCCGCTGGAGGCGGCCAAGATCGCGGTGAGCAACCCCCTCCTCGATATCTCGGTCGACGGCGCCAAGGGCATCCTGTTCATGGTCAGGGGTGGACGCCGGATGACGCTCGGCGAAGTGAACGCGGCCGGCGAATTCATCGCCTCGAAGGTCGACCCCAAGGCCACCATCTTCTTCGGCATGAACAACAGCCCCGCCATGGACGACCGCGTGCTGTTGACGGTGATCGCCACGGGCATTCCGGAGTCGCACGCGCCGCAGTCCGCGCAGGCGTCATTCGCCTCGAAGAGCCGCATGATGACCGGCGGCGCCAACCGCTAGCCAACCGCAGCACCCTCCTCTGTGTGTTGTCGTGGCCGTTCCCGGGGGCATGGTGCCGGGGAACGGCCACGGCGTTGAAGCGAGGGGCGGCCGCGAACGAGAGTCGGCACCGGCGATGGCGCGCAAAAGAGGAGGCCCGCCGGTCGAACCTCGGCGGGCCTCCTCCATGCTGTTTGTCGCTTCAGCGCATCGCGCTAGCCGGCCGCGACGGAGCTCTGCTCCACAGATGCTTCAACTCCGGGCGGCGCTTCGACACACCGGCCCAGTCGGCCGTCTTGCGGCTCACCTTGCCGTCGCGGAAAAACTCCAAGAACACCTGGTTGAACATCTCCGGCTGGTCGGTCTGTCCCTGATGACCGCACTCGTCCGGGTAGAAGAACTGAACGTTCGGCAACACGTCTTCCTGCTGGAAGCCGTTCTCCACGGGAATCAGCACGTCTTGCTTGCCGTAGAGGTAAATGCCAGGGATGGTGAGCTTGTCAAGCCGTCCCTTGGTCGTCAGCAGTTGCTTCAGGTTCGCGTCCTTCTCGAAGTTCTCGCGCGCCTTCTGCAGCACGTCATAGGAGTCCTTTTGGCGGTGGGCCGCCTGCGTCCGCATCGTCACTAGCTCGGGCCATACCGCGCCCGCGTTGTAGATGATGCCGGCCATCAGCATGCGCATGCTCTCCTCGGTGCCGTCGAACGGAGGCCGCACGTAGTTCGGGTTCGGCGTGAATTTGCCGTCCTTCGGGGCCACGCGCTTCGCCGGGTCGACCAGGTCGCCGACGCCGCCGGCGATCAGCGCGAAGCTCAACACGCGCTCCGGATAGCGCACCACGAAATGCACCGTGTTGGTGCAGCCCATCGAATTGCCGGCCAGGTGGAACTTGTCGATGCAGAGCGCGTCGGCGAACTCCTTGACGAACTCAACGTGACTGACCGTGCCCAGGTGCGGCCAATACTTCGGGTCGGTGTCGGCGTGTCCAAATCCCGGCTGGTCGGGACAGTAGAGACGGAAGCCATGCTGCGCCAGAAATGGCGCCATGAACCGCCAGCCCGCCGTGCCCGACGACCCGTTGATGCCGCCGTGCAGCAAGATCACGGCAGGGCCGTAGTCGCCGGCCGTCATGTAGTGCGCCTTGGCTCCGCTCGCCAACCGCACCCACCGGCTGGACAGGCCCGGGATGTGGACGAGACCCTCGTCCGTCAGACCGCGGCTGCCCTTCTCTTGGATCAGTTCCTTGCCGCTGTGCTTCGCGTCCGCCATCGATCGCCTCCTACGCTGATGCTGCCGACGTTATAGCACGCTGGGTGTGCCGGGCGCCACCGGCGCGGCCAGCGTGCGCGAATCCGCCATGCCGACGGGCCGGCGCGGCCGTTTCGCTGCCGAAAGCCTGGAGCGTTCCACCGTGACGCTATTCCGCGTGCCGCGTTCTTGGCGACTTCGCGGCGCGTGGAAAGCCGACGCCAAGCGCTTGCAGGCTCACATAGCCGCCCTGCGCGATCACGATGTGGTCGAGCAGTTCGATGTCAAGCTGCCGTCCCGCCAGGGTCAGCTCGCGCGTGACGAGCAGGTCCTCCGCGCTCGGCGTGGGGTCGCCGGAGGGGTGGTTGTGGGCAACCACGAGGTAGGGGCCGTTGAGCCGCACCGCCTCGCGAAACACCTCGGCCACGCGTATCGTCGTCGAATTCACGCTCTCGACAAAGACGACTTGGTTCGCGACGATCTCCTTCTTGGTGTTCAGGACGATCACTCGGAATTGCTCCTTGCCGAGCAACGCCATCTCGGGCCGCAACAGGTGGAACACGTCCTCCGGCGTCTTCAAGGCCATCCTCGTCGCGCCCCGCGTGACGGCCATCCGCTTCCCCAGCTCCATCGCGGCATGCAGCTGGCTTGCCTTCGCCGTGCCGAACCCATACTGCGCGCACAGCTCCGGAAAACTGGCCCGCGCCAGGCCCTCCAGGCCGCCGAACGTCCGCAGCAAGCGCGCCGCCTGCTCGATGACGTTCTCCGAGCTGTTGCCCACGCGCAGCAGAATCGCCAGCAGTTCCGCGTTGCTCAACGCGGCGGCCCCATGGTCGCGCAAGCGCTCGCGTGGCTTTTCGGCGGAAAGGAATTCGCGTAGCGTCACCGAGGATTGACTTTCGACATCCCGCACGGTGCGCTTCGGAGGGACGGTCAGCATCGGTTCGCCTCCCCTGCCTGATCTTGAGGGATTCTTGCCGACGGTGACGGCACCGCGAAAGAGGCGGTTGTCGCGTATGCTGGACGAGGCACGGCGGGACAGCCGCGATCCGGCCGCGCATTCATCGACTGGAGGAAGACCGCATGGCGACGGCGAATAACGGTGAGCTCTATCTGCGGGCGCTGCGAGCGACACGCAAGTTCGTCGCCAACATCAAGCCGGATCAATGGCGCCATGACACGCCGTGCACCGATTGGGACTTGCGAACGGTGCTCAATCACTTGGTCAACGAGAACCGGTGGGCGGCGGAACTCTTCGGCGGCAACACCATCGCCAACGTCGGCCACTGGTTCGACGGCGACCTGCTTGGAGACGATCCGCTGAAGGCCTATGACGATTCGGTGGCCGCGGCCGCGGGGCAGGTGGGCAAGCCCGGTGCGATGATCATGCTCTGCGACCTATCACGCGGGCCGACACCGGGTCATGCCTACGCCGGCGAGCTGTTCCTCGACGCGCTCATCCACGGGTGGGACATCGCGAAGGGCAGCCGTCAAGACGCGACACTCGACCCGGCTCTCGTGCGGGTGCTCTACGATATGGTCGTGCCGCAGGTCGCGGAGCTGCGGGCAAGCGGCATGTTCGGTGGTGACGTGCCCGTCGCGGTGAACGCCGACACGCAGACGAAGCTGCTGGCCCTGCTGGGGCGGCGGGCGAGCTGGCCTCGCTAGCGCGGGCCACCGCCTCGGTGCTTCCCGAAGGCCTGGCTGGCGCGCTCGTCACGACAACGGCAAGGGGCCCCGATCGACTCGGGGCCCCTCGGCATGAACGGCGGAAATGGGACTACTTCAACTCGGCCGTGGCGCCGGCTTCCTTCAGCTTCGCCACGATGGCCTTGGCCTCGTCCTTGTTCACGTTCTCCTTCACGGGCTTCGGAGCGGACTCGACCAGTTCCTTCGCCTCGCGCAGGCCCAGGCTGGTGACCTCGCGGACCGCCTTGATCACGTTGATCTTGTTGGCGCCCGCCTCCTTCAGCACCACCGTGAACTCCGTCTGCTCCTCCACGGGAGCGGCGGCGCCACCGCCACCGCCGGCAGCGGGAGCGGCGGCCACCGCCACCGGCGCGGCCGCGCTCACGCCAAACTCTTGCTCCAAGGCCTTCACGAGTTCGGAAAGCTCGAGCACCGTCATGCCCTTGATCGCCGTCAGCATCTCATCCTTGGTCATCGCCATTGCGGTCTACTCCTTCCAGGTGCGTGTGTTTTCGACATTTCATGCGGACCGTGCGGACAAAGGAACTAGCCGGCCTGCTGCAACTGCTCGGCCCGCCGCTGCAGCACGATCGCCAACCCGCCGATGGTGGCGTTCAGCACGCTCACCAGGCGGGAGTGCGGCGCCTTCATCTGGCCGAACAAACGCGACAACAGCACGTCCCTCGGCGGTAACGCGGCAATGGCCGTCAGCTGCTCGGGGCTCACGAAGCGCCCGTCCATCACCGCCCCGCGGACCTTGATGTTCGACCGCGTCTGCTTGACGTAGTCGTCCATGAACTTGGCGGCGATCGTGGGATCGTCGTAGCCGAAAATCAACCCGCTGTTCGTGACAAGTATCTTCGAGAAGTCCGCCACGCCCACCCGCTCGGCGGCAATCGCCGCTAGGCGGTTCTTCACCACGCGGTATTCCAGCTTCTGCTCGCGCAACCGACGCCGAATCTCGGTCATCTCGGTCCCCAGCAGGCCGCTGAAGTCCGTGCTGATCGCGATCTTCATGCGCTTCATGCGGTCGGCGAGCATCTCGATCTGTTCAGCCTTCTCCGGTGTGGGCAACCCGCACCTCCTTTCGCTTCAAGAATGGTCGAACACCCAGCCAACAACAAAAGTCCCGTCCGAAGACGAGACATGAACAAGCACACGTCAAATCGCGTGAGCGTCGCTCGATGTACCTCGGCGGGCCGAAGGCTCTCGCTCAACGGAGAGACTTCACTTAGTCCTGCTCGGCAGGAACCTGCTATCTTCGGTGCAAAGGGGCCTATGCGGTTGTGGGGCCACGCATCAGTTTGCGACACGCGGCCGTGCTCGTCAATGGCGCTACTCCGACCGCAATGCCATGGTGCCCGGAACGTCCATCGGCACGCCGGGGCCCATGCTCGACGTGAGCGTGGCGCTCTTCACGAACTGCGCCTTGATCGCGGCGGGCTTGAGCCTGTTGACGGTATCGACGACGGCCGTCAGGTTGTCCACGAGCTGCTGCTCGCTGAACGACGCCTTGCCGATGGCCGCGTGAATGATCGCCGTCTTGTCCATCCGCAGCTCGACGCGGCCCTTCTTGCCCTCGCGCACGGCATTGCCGACGTCTTGCGGCTGCACCACCGTGCCCGTGCGTGGGTTCGGCATCAGGCCCTTGCGACCGAGAATGCGGCCGAGCTTGCCGATCTTGCCCATCAGGTCCGGCGTGGCGATGGCGACGTCGAAGTCGGTGAAGCCGCCCTCGACGCGCTCGATCAGATCGTCGGCGCCGATCACGTCGGCACCGGCCTCCTGCGCCGCGCGCGCCGCCTCGCCCTGGGCGAACACGGCGATGCGGACCGGCTTGCCGAGGCCGTAAGGCAGCACCGCGACGCCGCGCAGGTTCTGATCGGCGTGGCGGGGGTCGGCCGTAGTCCGCAGGTGGAGTTCGACGGTCTCGTCGAACTCGCTCGTCGCGGCCTTCTTCACGATGCTCACCGCATCGGCGGGCTGGTAACGCTGCTCGCGGTCGACCAGCGCGGACGCCGTGTCGAACCGCTTACCGTGCTTGCTTGCCATGGCGACTAGCCCTCCACGACTTCCACGCCCATGCTGCGGGCCGTGCCTTCGATGATGCGGACGGCGGCGTCAATGCTTGCCGCGTTCAAGTCTTTTTGCTTCGTCGTCGCGATCGTCCGGATCGCGGACCGCTTGATGCTGCCGGCCTTGTCGTGCAGGGGCTTCGCGCTGCCCTTCTCCAGGCTGGCCGCCTTGCGGATCATGTCGGCGGCGGGAGGGGTCTTCGTGACGAACGTGAACGAGTTGTCCTGGTACACCGTGATCTCGGCCGGGATGATCGACCCCGCCAACGAGGCGGTGCGGGAGTTGTACTCCTTCACGAAGGCCATGATGTTGATGCCGTGCTGACCCAATGCGGGGCCGACTGGCGGCGCGGGAGTCGCCGACCCGGCTGGCAACTGGAGCTTCACGACGGCACGGACCTGCTTCGCCACGATTGTTCCCTTCTACTTCACAGCCGGACGGGGCCGGGAAGCCTAAACCTTTTCCACTTGCAAGAAGTCCAATTCGACTGGCGTCTCGCGTCCGAAAAACGACACCAGCACCCGCACCTTGCCCTTGTCCTGGTCGACCGCGTCGACGGCGCCCATGAAGTCCGCGAACGGACCGCTGGTGATGCGCACCATCTGCCCCACGGTCAGCCCCACGCGAACGCGCGGCGTGGGCGCCTCCATCCGGTTGAGTATCTGGCGCACCTCGCGCGGCTCCAGCGGCACCGGCTTGGGCCTGCGCTCGCGCTCGTCCTCCGCCGACACGAAACCGGTGACGCCGGGCGTGTTCCGCACGACGTACCAGCTCTGATCGTCCATCTCCATGCGAACGAGGAGGTAACCCGGGAACACCTTGCGCTGGACGGTTTTGCGCTTCCCGTCCTTGATCTCGATCTCCTCCTCGGTCGGCACCACCACCTGGTAGATCTTGTCCTTCACGTCCAACGACGCGATACGCATCTCCAGGTTCTTCTTTACCCGGTCTTCCTGGCCGGCATACGTGTGAATGATGTACCACCGGCCCCGTTCCTCGGTGGCCGTCTGTTCCAGCATTACGCCCTCTTTCATTGGCGCAGCAATACGCGCTCGACGAGCTGGGTGAACCCAAGGTCCCAGAGCGCGAGGAACACGCCGACGACACCGGCCACCGCCAGCACCAGCACCGTCAGGCGCGTCGCGTCCTGCCGGCTGGGCCAGGTGACCTTCCCCAGCTCGCTGACGATTTCACCGACGAACTGGAACCGCCGCCGCGGGGGGCCACCGCCACCCTCGTCCATGACGGACCGCAAGGGGTTCCTGCCCTGTGCGGACGCCATGAATCAGCGGACCTCCCGGTGCAGCTTGTGCGACCGACACCGCGGGCAGAACTTGTTCAACTCTAACCGGCCACTGTCGTTCCGCCGGTTTTTTTCCGTGTGGTACGTGCGCTCTCGGCAGTCGGTGCACTGCAGATTGATGAGCACGCGCGCCTCACCGCGCTTCTTGGCCACGGCTGCTCCTTACTTGTAAACCTTGGTGACCACGCCGGAGGCCACCGTGCGGCCGCCCTCGCGAATGGCGAAGCGGAGGCCTTCCTCGATGGCGATCGGCGCGATCAGCTTGATGTGCATCGTGATGTTGTCGCCCGGCATCACCATTTCGACGCCCTGCGGCAATGCGATCTCGCCCGTCACGTCACACGTGCGGATATAGAACTGCGGCTTGTAGCCCTGGAAGAACGGCGTGTGACGGCCGCCCTCCTCCTTGCTCAGCACGTACACCTCGGCGTCCGCCTCGGTGCGCGGCTGAATGGAACCGGGCTTCGCCAGCACCTGCCCGCGCTCGATCTGGTCGCGCTCGACGCCGCGGAGCAGCGCGCCAACCGCGTCGCCCGGCTGGCCCTCGTCCAGCAGCTTGTGGAACATCTCGATGCCCGTCACCACGGTCTTGCGGGCGATGGCCTCGAAGCCGACGATTTCGATTTCGTCGCCCACCTTCACCACGCCGCGCTCGATGCGGCCGGTGACCACCGTGCCGCGGCCCTTGATGCTGAACACGTCTTCCACCGGCATCAGGAAGGGCAGGTCGCGCGGGCGCTCCGGCAGCGGAATGTAGGTGTCCAACTGCTCGGTCAGCTTCATAATGCCCTGGTGCTCGGGGGCCTTCAGGTCTTGCGAGTTGGACTCCAGCACCTGCAGGGCGCTCAGGCGGATGATCGGGGTCTCGTTGCCCGGGAAGCCGTACTTGGTCAGCAGCTCGCGGACCTCCAACTCCACCAGGTCCAGCAGCTCGGGGTCATCCATCATGTCGACCTTATTCAGGGCGACGATGATCTTCGGCACGTTCACTTGGCGCGCGAGCAGGATGTGCTCGCGGGTCTGCGGCATGGGGCCGTCCGGAGCGCTCACGACCAAGATGGCGCCGTCCATCTGCGCGGCGCCGGTGATCATGTTCTTGATGTAGTCGGCGTGACCAGGGCAGTCCACGTGGGCGTAGTGGCGGTTCTCCGTCTCGTACTCGACGTGCGAGATGTTGATCGTCACGCCACGGGCTCGCTCTTCGGGCGCGCTGTCAATCTGATCGTAGGCGCGGAACTTCGCCTTGCCCTGCAACGCCAGCACCTTCGTGATGGCGGCGGTCAGCGACGTCTTGCCGTGGTCGACGTGGCCGATGGTGCCCACGTTCAGGTGTGGCTTCGTGCGCTCGAACTTCTGCTTCGCCATGGTCGCTTCGTCCTCCGGGTGACTTGACCCTGATTTACTTCCTATCGGCTACCGTTCAACCAGACAATGCCATCCGCCAGAAACTGGAGCCCACAATCGGACTTGAACCGATGACCTCGTTCTTACCAAGAACGTGCTCTACCGACTGAGCTATGTGGGCTCGCTCGAGCGGTGGTTGATGGCTATCGCCTGAGCACTGCTGTATCGACGTGGTGGAGGGAGAGGGATTCGAACCCCCGAAGCCCGTCAGGGCGTCAGATTTACAGTCTGATGGCTTTAGCCGCTCACCCATCCCTCCACGAGATGCTGAAGAAGTCTAGCACAGTCATGCCCGGTAACATGCAACGAGGCCCGTCCCGCTCGCGGCATGAAGCCCGAGGAGGGATTCGAACCCACAACCTGCCGATTACAAATCGGCTGCGCTGCCGTTGCGCCACTCGGGCGGCAAGGCCCTAGATTTCCCCAACGCTAAAAGGGACGGCCTCATGGCCGTTCCTTTGTCCCAATATTATATGAACCGCCCATGAGCAACGTCAATGATATTCGTCGTTTCGACAGTCTCCTTCCCGTCGGAGCCGAGCACCGGCGTTGCGGCGTGGCCGGCCGCGCGCCTACACTGGGTCCAAGCCCGCCCGCCAGGTGTATTGCAAATGCGGCCCGGTCTGCTCCTCGCCATGGTCTTCGTCGCCGTCATGGCCGCCTATTTCCTCGTCGCCCCGCTCATCGGCACCCCCGGCGCCTACCTCGTGCAAGTCGCGGTGGCCGTCGCCGTCCTCCTGCTCGCCTTCTGGTCGCGGCGCCGATCGGCGACCCGCGGCCGCCACGGCAACGACCATCCCCGCGCTCCATGAGGCTCGCCACGGCGCCCGCGCACCGGCCGGTCCGGCCACGACGCCGGGACTCGCGACCGCTCCCATACTCTCGCCGCGTTGACACCGGGGCTCGGCATGTCCACACTGGCACCGGACTGGAGAGGTCCACCGGCCTCGGCGCCTGACAAGGGTCCCGAGGCCGGTGTTCGCCGGCGTGTCCGGACCGCCGACCACCACTGGATCGCGTCCATGGGCGTTTCGGGGTCGCGAGGCCATTGCTATACTTGGCGAGTTATGACGGAATACGAACCGGTCATCGGCCTCGAGGTCCACGCGCAAATTCGCACCCGCAGCAAGATGTTCTGCGGGTGCCCCGCCGACTACCACGACGCGCCGCCCAACTCGCACGTTTGCCCGGTGTGCCTCGCGCTGCCGGGCTCGCTCCCCGTCATCAACCGTGAGGCGGTGCGGGCCGTGATCATGACGGGGCTCGCCTTGCGCGCCACGATTGCCGAGCACACGAAGTTCGACCGCAAGAACTATACCTACCCCGACCTCATGAAGGGCTACCAGATCTCGCAGTACGACCTGCCCATCTGCACGGGCGGGTATCTTGAGTTCGACCTCGACGGTCAGACGAAGCGCGTCGGCATCACGCGCGTCCACTTGGAGGAGGACGTCGCCAAGCTGTTCCACCGCATCGACCCGGCGACGGGCGAACCCTACAGCCTGGTCGACGTCAACCGCTCCGGCGTGCCCCTCATGGAAATGGTCGGCGAGCCGGATATTCGCTCGGCCGAGGAGGCGCGCCAGTACCTGATGAAGTACCGCGCCATCCTCCAGTTCCTCGGCGTGTCCGAGGGCAACATGGAGGAGGGCAACTTCCGCTGCGACGCGAACGTGAGCATCCGCCCCAAGGGCAGCAGGGAATACGGCACCAAGGTGGAGGTCAAGAACATGAACTCGTTCCGCGCCGTCTACCGCGCCCTCCAGTTCGAGTTGGAGCGCCAGGCCCGGCTGCTCGACGGGGGCAAGCGGGTCGCGCAGGAAACCCGTGGGTGGGTGGAGGAGCGTGGCGAAACTGTCTCGATGCGCTCGAAGGAACACGCGCACGACTACCGCTATTTCCCGGAGCCGGACCTGCCCCCGCTCCACATTAGCCGGGCGTGGGTGAGCGAGATCGCCGAGCGGACGCCGGAGCTGCCTGACGAGAAACGCGCCCGCTACGTCACGCATTATGGCCTGTCGGCCTATGACGCCGCGATGCTGACGCTCGCGCCCGCCACGGCGCGCTTCTTCGAGGGTGTGCTGGAGGCCGGCGGCGACGGCAGGGCGGCGGCCATCGCCAAGCCCGCCGCGAACTGGATCATCACCGAGTTCGGGCGCCTCCTGAACGACACGCGCACGCAGATCGAGGAAAGCAACGTGAAGCCCGCGCACCTCGCGGAGTTGATCGGCCTGATCGAGCAGAACGTCATTGGCACCGCGCAAGCGAAGACCGCGTTCGAGGAGATGTTCCGGAGCGGCAAGACCGCGAAGGCCGTCGTCGATGAGCTTGGCCTTCGCCAGATCACCGATAGCGGCGCGCTCGCCGACTCCGTGCGGCAAGCGATCGCCCAATATCCCCAAGCCGTCGATGACTTCCGCAAGGGCAAGGATGCCGCGTCGAAGTTCCTCGTGGGCCAGGTCATGAAACTGACGAAGGGCAAGGCGAACCCCACCGTGGTCGCGCAGGTCGTCAAGGAACAGCTCGAAGCGCTGCGGTAGACGACCACGTCCACCGGCGCCCAACCGAAAGAGGAATGTAGTGGGAACCTATCTCGATATCGCGGTCATTCTCGTCGTCGCATTGCTCGTGGTCAGCATCCTATTGCAGGTGCGCGGCGTGGGCGGAGGCCTCTTCGGCGCCGCCACCACCACCTACCGCACGCGACGGGGCGTCGAGAAGACGCTCTTCCAGCTCACCATCGCCCTCACGGCCGTCTTCGTGGTGCTCGCCATCCTCAACATCACGCTCGTGTAGCAGCCGTGGCCGGCCGGATCGTCACGCTCACCACCGACTTTGGCACATCGGACCCGTTCGTGGGCACGATGAAGGGCATCATCCTCGGCATCCATCCAGGCGCCAGCATTGTCGACCTCACCCACGACATCCCGCCGCAGGACATCCGCGCCGGCGCGTTCATCTTCGACACCGCCCACCATTACTTCCCCGAGGGCACGGTCCACGTCATCGTGGTCGATCCCACGGTGGGCACCAACCGCCGCCCCATCCTCGTCCAAGGCCCGACCGCCAGCTTCGTCTGCCCCGACAACGGCCTCCTTTCGCACGTCTACCGCCGCGCTGGCGGGCCGGTGGCCGAAGGCGAGCCGTTCGCCACGTCACTCGTTGGCCTGCCGAGGGGCTGGCGCGCCTACCACCTCACGAACCACCAATACTGGCACATGCCCCTGAGCGACACGTTCCACGGCCGCGACATCTTCGCGCCGGTGGCGGCCTACCTCGCCAGGGGCGAGGACCCCGGCGCGATGGGCGCGATGATCGACGAGGTAACCGTGTTTGCCGCCCCTGAGCCCATCGAGGTCGACGGCAAGCTCGTGGGCACGGTGATGGCGGTCGACCGCTTCGGCAACCTCGTCACCAACATCCCCGCCAACGCGCTCGTGCGCCCCAACCAAGACATCAACATCCAGGTCGCCGGCATGCGGATCGACGGCCTTGCGCGCTCATACGCGGGCTCGCCCACCGCCCTACTCGCCCTCATCGGCAGCCACGGCTACCTCGAGATCGCCGCCGCCAACCGCAACGCCTCTCAAATCCTCGGCGTCGGCACGGGTGCCAAGGTCGCCGTCGGCCGCGGCGTGCAGCTGGCCTAGCCCTGCAACCCCAGCTTGCCCGGATTCAGTATGCCGCCCGCGTCCAGCGCGCGCTTCAGCCGCCGCCCGCCGGTTATCCCAATGGCGCCGCGTGATGGCCGGGCCAAGGTCCACGCCGCCCGCGGCCAGCACCTCGGCGCGCGCTCGGCGCCGCTGCGCCGCCACCTCCTCACGATAGCCCTCGAACGCGAGATAGAGCAATCAGAGGAAGCCGCGCGCCATCGGCTCGGCTTCCTCGGTGAGCTCGATGAGCGAAGGCGTCAGACCGATGTCGAATAGACGCCGCGCCGCCGGATGACCGGCCTCGAACCCGCCGAACCCGAAGGTAAGGAACGCGCGCGTCTCCGGCTGTGGAAACAGCTCGACGGTCGCCTCGGTGATGATGCCCATCGACCCCTCGGCGCCCACGAACAATCCATTGAGTCGCGGACCGGCGCTTTGGCGCGGTAGCGGCCTCGTCCGCGCCACCGTGCCATCGGCGAGCACCACCTCCAGCGCCCGCACCTGATCGCCCATGCTGCCGTACTTGCTCGCGCGATACCCAACGCCGTCCGTGGAGATCGCGCCACCAACCGTGGCGACGGGCACGCTCCACGGGTCATGGCCGAGCATCAAACCGTTCGCCAGCGCCGCGGCCTCGAGGTCCGCCAGGTAGGCACCGGACTGCGCGCGCGCGAGGCGATCCGCGCGGCGAACGTCCAACACCGCGCTCATGCGCCGCATGTCGACGCTGACCCCGCCGCGAAGCGGCACGACGCCACCCATCACTCCCGTTCCGCCGCCGTAGGGAATCAAGGGCACGCGGTGCTCGTTCGCCAGCCGCGCGATGGCCGACACCTCCGCCGTGCTCGCCGGCCGCGCGACCGCGTCCACTCGCGCTTCCGCCAGCGGCGACGTGTGGGGGAACCGGCGCGGGCCGAACGCGTCGAACGATGCCCGCTCGCGCGACTCTTCGTCGGTCGCCACGTGCCGCGCGCCGGTCACCGCCGCGAGTTGATCGAGAAAACTGGAATCGAGCGCCACGATGGCCCCGCCACGCATTGGAAGATCAGTCCAGCCTAGCCTGAAACGGGCGGGGCGGCTACCCGGCCGCAATGGTCGATGGAGACGTGCCGAGGGTTTAGCGAGTCACCGAGCCACCGATCGCCGCTAGGCCTTGGCGAGCTCCCATTCCGTGCCGGCCGGCGTGTCCTTGATCGCCACGCCCATGTCCGTGAGCTGCTTGCGGACGGCGTCGGCCTCCGCGAACTTCCGCGCGGCGCGCAGCGACTTGCGCTCCTCCAGCAGACGCTCGATCCGCTCCACGATCTCCGGGGGAATCGCGGCCGCCGGCTCGCGCAGCGTGAATCCCAATGCCTGGGTGGCGAGGGCCGTCAACGTCGCCTGCGCCGCCGCGACGTCCAGGCCGGCGTCGGCCGCGCGGTTGATGTCGCGCGCCAGGTCGAACAGCACCGCCAGCGCCTGCGGCGAGTTGAAATCGTCGTCCATGGCCGCGACGAACCGCTCGCGGTATGCCGACGCGTCGAGCGCCGCGCCCGCGCCGCCCTTCGCCTGCGCCGCCTGCCGCAGCCGCGCCGCCGCCCGCTCGGCGCCGGCCAGCACCTCCTCGGAATAGGCTCCCGGGCTGCGGTAGTGCGAGTTGAGGATGCTCATGCGGATGGCGTCCGGCGAGAACTTCGGCAGCGCCTCGCGGATGGTGACCAGGTTGCCGAGCGACTTGCTCATCTTTTCCTGGTCCACGTGCAGCAGCCCGTTATGCAGCCAGAACCGCGCGAACGGCTTCTTGCCCGTGAATGCCTCGCTCTGGGCGATCTCGTTCTCGTGGTGCGGGAACACGAGGTCCTGCCCGCCACCGTGGATGTCGATGGTGTCGCCGAGGTAGCGGCGCGCCATCGCCGAGCATTCGATGTGCCAACCCGGCCGGCCCTTCCCCCAGGGGCTGTCCCACGCGGGTTCGCCGGGCTTCGCCGCCTTCCACAGCGCGAAGTCCATCGGGTGTTCTTTTTGCTCGCCCGGCTCGATGCGCGCGCCGGCCCGCATCGTGTCGAGCGAACGGTGGCTCAGCTTGCCGTACTCAGGGTCCTTCGTCACGCGGAAGTAGACATCGCCGCGCGATTCGTAGGCGAATCCCTTGGCGATGAGCCCCTGGATGATCTCGACCATCGCCGGTATCTCATGGCTCGCGCGCGGGTACTCGTGCGCGCGCACCACGTTCAGCCGGCGCATGTCGTCGAGGAAATCCGCGATGTGACGCTCCGCCAGCGCCTCCACCGTGGTGCCCTCCTGGTTCGCGCGGGCGATCAGCTTGTCGTCGACGTCGGTGAAGTTTTGCACGTGCCGCACGCGCAGGCCGCGAAACTCCAGGTAGCGGCGCACCATGTCGAAAATGATCGCGCTCATCGCGTGGCCGACGTGCACCGAGGCGTAGGGCGTAATGCCGCACACGTACATCCGCACCTCGTCGCCGGCGGGTTCGAGCTCCCGCTTCTCACCGGTGAGCGTATCGGAAATCTTCAATGCGATGGCCCTGTTAGCGATGCAATGGCGATGGCGGAGATGCCCTGCCCCGTCCCGGTGAAGCCCATGCCATCCTCCGTCGTCGCCTTGATGCTCACGTCGACCAGCGGAATGCCGAGGGCCTCGGCCAACGCCTCGCGCATGGCGGCGATGTGGCCCGCGAGCCGTGGCCGCTGGGCGACGATTGTAGCATCCACGTTGCCGACCTGAAAACCGCGCGAGCGGACCATTGCCACCGTGCGCCGCAGCAGCGCCAGGCTGGGCACCCCTTTTGGCACGTCTGGGTCGCCCTCCTTGAAGTGAGCGCCAATGTCGCCCATGGCCGCCGCACCCAGCACCGCGTCGATGATGGCGTGGGTCGCCGCGTCTCCGTCGCTGTGGCCGTCCAAGCCGCGCTCGAACGGCACGCGCACGCCCGCCAGCACCAGCGGCCGGCCTTCCACCAGCGGGTGTGCGTCGTAGCCGATGCCGAAGCGGACGCGCGTCACCGATCGATCACTCCTCGGACATACTCCTCGGCAAGCCCGATTGTCCGCCGATGGGCGCGAGGGTGGCCACCCGAAGTGCCTTGGCCCGACATGGGCACCGTCGCCGTCGTATCGGTCAACCGCCGCTGCATGACTGCCATGGCGCCGCGCTTCACGAAATTCATGCTCCCGGAAGCGTGGCAGCCGCCTGGCCGGACGACACGCGGCCCCGACGGCGTCGGCCCGGCGGTGGGCTTAGTGCTGTTGCCCCATCAGCGCCTCCGCCATCGCCAAGTCCTCCGGCGTCGTCACTTTGATGTTAGTGTTATCGCCGGCGAACACGCGCACCCGGCCACCGAGGCGCTCCACCATCGCCGCGTCGTCGGTCACATCCTCGACGATCTCGCGGTGCGCCCGCTCCAGCAAGTCGCGGCGGAACACCTGCGGCGTCTGCACGGCGCCCATGCCGGCGCGGTCCGGTGTCGCGACCACGAAGCCTTGCGCGTCCACCACTTTCACCGTCTCCTTCAGCGGCACGGTCGGAATGGCCGCGCCCGTTTCCATCGCCGCCGCCAGGCCCTCGCGTATCGCCCGGCCGGAAACCAATGGCCGCGCGCCATCGTGCACCAGCACGTAATCGCAAGGCGGCAGGGCCGCGAGCCCCCGCGCCACCGAATCCTGGCGCCGGGCTCCGCCCAGCACCACCTTGGTCACCTTCCGCCACTTCCGCGCCCGCGCGACCTCGATCATCCGCTCGAAGTTAGCCGGCGACACCACCACCACGATCGCCGCCACTTCCGGCGCCCGCTCGAACGCCGCCACCGCGCGCGCGATGACCGGCTCGCCGCCCACCGGTGCGAACACCTTGTCGATGCCGTTCATCCGCCGGCTCTCGCCCGCCGCGACGATGACGGCGCCCGCCGTGCCAAGCGTACCCTCCTGGTTCGCCATGGCTCGGCAGGATACCACGCGGCGCCCCATCGTCGGTCGGGCGAACTGGACAGCGCGCGGCGTTTTTGCCAGAGTACCCGTGAGGAGGCTCCATCATGCTGCTGCGCCAGTATTACCTCGGCTGCCTGTCGCATGCGTCCTACCTGATCGGCGACGAACAGACCAAGACGGCGGTGGTCGTCGACCCGCAACGCGATGTCGATCAATACCTCGCGGACGCCGAGCAACTGGGGCTCCGCATCCGGCACGTTTTCCTCACCCACTTCCACGCCGACTTCGTGGCGGGCCACCTGGAGTTGCGCGACCGCGCGGGCGCGGCCATCCACCTCGGCGCCAGGGCGACCGCCGAATACATCTTCGTGCCCATGCGCGACGGCGAAACGCTGGAGTTCGGCGGCGTGCGCCTCCAGACCCTGGAGACGCCGGGCCACACCCCGGAAGCCATCTCCCTGCTCGTCTTCGATTTAACCAAGGACGTCACGAAGCCGCACGCGGTGCTGACGGGCGACACCCTGTTCATCAGTGACGTCGGCCGTCCCGACCTCATGGCCTCGGCGGGCATGACCGCCGAGGAGCTGGCCGCCATGCTCTACGACTCCCTGCACGGCAAGCTGCTGCCGCTGCCGGACGACACGTTGGTCTACCCCGCCCACGGCGCCGGCTCGCTGTGCGGCAAGAACCTCAGCACCGACACCGTTTCCACCATCGGCGCGCAGCGCGTGTTCAACTACGCGCTCCAGCCCATGTCGAAGGGGGAATTCATCCGGCTCGTGACGGCCGACCAAGTGCCGGCCCCGGCCTAGTTCGCCCATGACGCCATGCTGAACCGCCGCGATCGCGAAACGCTGGACGAAGCGATCGGCCAGTCGCTCACCCCGCTCACCCTGGACGACGTGCTGCGGATGCAGCGGGACGGGGCGCAGGTGCTCGACGTGCGCGAGCCCGCCGAATACGCCGGGGGCCACCTGCGGGGCTCGCTCAACGTGGGGCTCAGCGGCTCGTTCGCGACCTGGGCCGGCGTCGTCCTCGACGCACGCAAGCCCATCGTGCTGATCGGCGACCTCGGCCGGGAGCAGGAAGCGGCCATCCGGCTGGGAAGGGTCGGCTTGGACGATGTCGTCGGCTACCTGTGCGACGGCGCGGGCGCGCTCGCGGCCCGCCCCGATCTCGTCGAGCGGACCGAGCGCATCAACGCGCTGACGCTGGCGCCCCGACTCGAATGGCCGGCTGCGCCGTTGCTGCTCGACGTGCGCGGCCCCGGCGAGTTCGCGCAGGGGCACCTGCCGGGAGCGGTGAACGTGCCGCTGACAGACCTGCCACGGCGCCTGGGTGAGTTGCCGTCCGGGCGCGACATCACCGTCTACTGCGCCGGCGGCTATCGCTCGTCGGTCGCGGCCAGCCTCTTGCTGCGCGCGGGACACGAGCGGCTGACGGAGCTGGTCGGCGGCATCAGCGCATGGCAGGCGTCGCGGCTGCAAACAGCCGTCGCCTAGCCCACCGCGTCACGCAGCGCCTGGTGTTGCGCCGCCGTCAGCCTCCAGCCCGAGGCGCCGGCGTTCTCGTCGACGCGCTCCACCCGGTTCGTCGCCGGTATCGTGATGGCGTGCGGATGGTACACCGCCCAGTTCAGCAGCACCTGCGCCACCGTCTTGCCCGTCTCCCGCGCAACGCGGTCCACCGCCTCCTTCGCCCCGGGGCGCCGCCGCACGATGTCGTCGAAGCGCCCTTGCTCCAGTGGGCTGTACCCGATGATCGTCACGCCGGCCTGCTCGCAGTACGGCAGCAGCTCCGCTTCGATCTCGCGGTCCAGCAGGCTGTATTTGACCTGGTTCGAGACGATGCGGTGCCGGCCGCCAAGCGCCCGTTGAGCGTCCTCGAGCTCGGCGACGGAGAAATTGCTGACGCCGATGAAGCGCGCCTTGCCCGCGTTCGCCAACTCCTCCATCGCGCGCATCGTCTCGCCGATGGGCACGCTGGAGTTCGGCCAGTGCACCTGGTAGAGGTCGATCGTATCGATGCCCAGCCGCGTCAACGAGCCGTCCGCCGCCTTGAGCACGTCGCGGTAGCGCAGGTTCGACGGCGAGACCTTCGTTGCGATGAAGCACCGGTCGCGCCTGCCCTCGATCGTCTTGCCCACGTACCCTTCCGTGGCGTACATCTCGGCAGTGTCGATGAGCACGGCGCCGACGTCGATCGCCCGATGAATCACCGCCGGGTCGCCCCGATACTTCCATGTGCCGAGGCCCACCTCGGGCACCTGCACTCCGGTCCGGCCAAGCTGCTTCCGCTCCATGTCCACCCTCCCGTTAGGCGTCGGCCTGCTCGGCCAGGAAGTCCAGCAATGCACGGTTGAACCGGTCGGCCGCCTCGATGTATGACCAGTGGCCCGCGTCCAGCAGGATGTGCGTCCGGAGCCGGGGGGAATCGGGCCGCGGCCTCCAGGGCCTCGCGCACCGGACAGATGCGATCCTCCTCGCCCCACACGATCAGCGTGGGCATCCGCAGTTCGCCCAGCCTCGGCGCCAGGTAGGCCGCCGACTCCGTCTGCTGGAAGCGCGCCAGCTACTCCGCCGACCGGTGCAGGCGCCTGGCCGTCGCGCCGACGACGCGCGCATCGTGCAGTGTCTTCAGATACAGCGTATCGGGGTCGCCCGACTCGCGGAACACCTGGCGCATGATCGCCCGTCCCGTCCGGCGGATTGGATTCACCACCGCCCCGCCGAGCAGGGGCACCCGCGACAGCCGCAGGAGCAGGGCGGTCTCGCGACCCAGCCCGGCGGGATCGACCAGCACGAGGCGCGACACGCGGTCCGGGTGTGCGAGCGCGAGGTGGAGCGCCAGAAAACCGCCCAGCGAATGCCCCACGACGGCAGGCCGCTCGAAGCCCACGGCGTCCATGAAGCCGACCACCAGCCGGCACAGCGCATCGAAGTCGCGCAGGCCGCCCGCGACCTTCGCGGCGCCGAGGCCCGGAATGTCCGGGGCCGCCACGTCGTAGGCGCCCTCGAGCGCGGCGATGGTGGACGCCCAGCTCCTCGCATCCACGCCGAGGCCGTGCAGCAGCAGAACGCCCGCTCCGCGGCCCGCGCGCAGGTAACCGATTCGATGGCCTGCCATCTCGGCGAAGGGCATCGGTGGCGTTTCCACGCTGGGGATGGCAGGCTGCTCCACGACGGTATGGTGCCACACAATCGCCGTCCGTGGGCGTCGCGTCGCGCCCATTCCATCGGCGCATTGGAAATCAAAAAGAGGCCCCGCTTGCAAGGCGGGGCCTCCCTGTCATGGTCGAGGCGCTACGCCGTGGCGTGGGCCAGCACCTTTTTGGCGAAGGTGAGCCCCGCTTCCGTCGCATCGATGACGACCGTGTCGCCGTCCCTGAACTCGCCGGCAAGCATGCGCTTCGCCAGCTCGTTCTCCACGTGGCGCTGCACCGCGCGCCGCAACGGCCGCGCGCCGTACACCGGGTCGAACCCCTCCTTCGCCAGCCAGTCCATCGCGGCCTCGGTGAGCTCGACCGCGATGGCGCGCTCCGCCAACCGCGCGCGGACGTCCTTCACCATCAGGTTCACAATCTGGCGCAGCTGCTCCTCCGTCAACGGCTGGAAGATGATGAACTCGTCCACCCGGTTCAGGAACTCGGGGCGAAAACTGCGCTTCAACGCCTCCATCACCGCCGCGCGTTGCCGTTCCTGCTCCGAGGCGCGCACCTCGCCCAGCTTGAAACCGAGTCCTTGCCGCTGGAACTCCGCCGTGCCCAGGTTGCTGGTCATGATGATGATGGTGTTCCGGAAGTCCACGGTGCGGCCATGCCCGTCCGTCAGCCGTCCATCCTCCAGCACTTGCAGCAGCACGTTGAACACGTCGGGGTGTGCCTTTTCGATCTCGTCGAACAGCACCACACGGTACGGCCGGCGGCGCACCGCCTCCGTCAGCTGGCCCGCCTCGTTGTAGCCGACGTAGCCGGGTGGCGCGCCGATCAGCCGCGACACCGTGTGCCGCTCGCCGTACTCCGACATGTCGATCCGCACCATGTTCTCTTCGTCGTCGAACAGCAGCGCCGCCAGCGACCGCGCCAGCTCCGTCTTGCCGACCCCGGTGGGGCCCAGGAACATGAACGACCCAATCGGCCGCTTCGGGTCCTGCAGCCCGGCCCGCGAACGGCGCACGGCGTCCGCCACGGCGTGAATCGCATCCTCCTGGCCGATCACCCGCTCGTGCAGGCGCTCCTCCAGGTGCAGCAGGCGCTCGCCCTCGCCCTCCAGCAGACGGTCGGCCGGGATGCCGGTCCAGCTGGCGATGAGCTGCGCGATGTCCCGCGCGCGCACCACCATGCCGTCGCGCTCGCCGCCAAGGAACGCCGCGCGCTCCCGATCGAACTCTTGCTGCAGCTTGATGCGCTCCGCCTTCGTCCGCGCGGCCACCTCATAGCTGCCGCGTTGCGCCGCCGCCTCCTCCTCGTCCTGCAGCCGCTTCAAGCGCGCCTCCTTCTCTTTCAGGTCCGGCGGCAGGCTCTCCATGTCCAGCCGCAGTTTCGCCGCCGCCTCGTCCATCAGGTCCACCGCCTTGTCGGGCAGCTGCCGGTCGGGAATGTAACGCGCGCTCAGACGTGCCGCCGCCATCAGCGCACCGTCGTCATACGCGATCTTGTGGTGCGCCTCGTAGCGCGGCTTCAAGCCGCGCAGAATCTCGATCGTCTCGTCGACCGACGGCTCCTCCAGCCACACCGGCTGGAAGCGGCGCTCTAGGGCGGCGTCCTTCTCGATGTGCTTGCGATACTCGTCGGGCGTGGTCGCGCCGATCACCTGCAGCTCGCCTCGGGCCAACGCCGGCTTCATGATGTTGGCCGCGTCGATGCCGCCCTCCGCCGCGCCCGCGCCGACCACCGTGTGCAGCTCGTCGATGAATAGGATGACCTCGCGGCGCGCCTGCTTCATCTCGTCGATGACCGACTTTAGGCGCTCCTCGAACTCTCCACGAAACTTGCTGCCCGCCACGATGCCGGCCATGTCCAACGCCAGCACGCGCTTGTTGCGGAGCGCCTCCGGCACGTCCTCGGCCACGATGCGCTGGGCAAGCCCCTCCGCGATCGCCGTCTTGCCCACGCCCGCCGCGCCGATGATCACCGGGTTGTTCTTCGTCCGCCGGGTCAGCGTCTGCATCACGCGGCGGATCTCCGCCGCCCGGCCGATCACGGGGTCCAACTTGCCGTTTCGCGCGGCCTCCGTCAGGTCGATGGTGTATTTCTCCAACGACTGGTAGCGGCTCTCGGCGCGCGGGTCGGTCACGCGGTGGCCGCCGCGCACCTGCGCCAATGCCTGATAGATGCGCTCCTTCGTGATGCCGTTGGTCGACAAGATGCGCGCCGTGTCGCCGCCGTCTTGCGAGGCCGCGGCGATGAGTAGGTGCTCCGTGCCGATGTATTCGTCGTGCAGCCGCTCGGCCTCCGCCTCCGCCGACTCCAGCAGCGCGATCACCCGCGGCGTCGGATGAATCAGGCTCGCGGGGTTCGCCAGCTTCGGCGTCGCCTGCAATGCCCGCTCGATGTCCGCGCGGATCGCGTCGGCCGATGCGTTCAGCTGGCGCAGCAGTTGCGCCGGCACGCCCTTCTGGTTGTCCAGCAGCGCCAGCATCAGGTGCTCCACGTCCCATTCCGCGTGGCGGTAGCGCCGCACGTGGTCTTGCGACAGCGCGAGCGCCTGTTGGGCCTGTTCCGTGAAATCGCCTTGCTTGAAAACCATCTGCCCCCTACCCCCTTTTTTGCTTCGGGTTTTCCCGGGCCGGCGCCTCGCTCTCGCTGGCGAGCCGCCGACGCAACATCTCCACCTCTCGCTCGAGCGCCTCCGTGCGAAGCGACATGCGGATGATCATCTCGACCCCGGCGAGGTTGACGCCCAGGTCCTCGATCAAGGACTTGATCCACTGGGCCCGGCGCACGTCGTTCGGCGAATACATGCGAATGTTGCCCCGCGAACGCGCCGGATCCATCAGCCCGATGCGCTCGTAATAGCGCAGCGTTTGCGCGTGCACGCCCACCAACCGCGCGGCGACGCTGATCACGTAGCAGGGCTCCTCGTCCCCAGCGTCTTGCACGCCCAGCGATGGGTGCATTGCTCGTCGAACCGCCATGACTTTTCCGCCTCTCCTTCTCCGTTAGCCTCCGCGCCGGTGGCGCATCTGCTCGAAAAAGGCTTGCTCATCCCGCGTCAGGTCGGTGGGCAGCACCACCTTCACCGTCGCGAGCAAATCGCCGCTTGGCGCCTGATCCGATACTTTCAAGCGCGGCATGCCCTGGCCTTTCAGGCGAAACGTCCGCCCGTTCTGGGTCTCGGGCGGCAGCTTCAACGCAAGGCGCGTGCCCTTCAGCGTGGGCACCTGCGCCTCGCCGCCAAGCATCGCTGTCGCCAGCGGCACCTCCACCTGCACTTCCAGGTCGTCGCCCAGGCGCTTGAGCACGGGGTGCGGCTCCACCGTGATCACCAGGTTCACGTCCACCGCGCCGCTCCCGCCGGCCGCCGGCGCCGCGATGTGGACCTTCGACCCGGTGTCGACCCCCGCCGGTATCCGCACCTCCAACCGGCGTCCCTCCACCCCGGCGAACGGATCGCCCGGAATCTCCACCACGCGCCGCGTGCCGGTGTAGGCCTCCTCCAGGCGCACCGTGACCGGCACGTTCTGGGGCTCCATGCGGAACACGTCTTGTGTCGTCGCGCGGCCACCCCGGCGCGACCCGAAAAGTCCACCGAACAGGTCGCCGATGCCCCCGACGCCGGCGTCGGCGAACGCGTCGTCTTGCGGGCCGCGACGGCCGCCACGGCGCGCGCCCTGCCCGAACCAGATGAACGGATCGCCGTTGGGCCCCCCCGGGCCGCCCGGCGCGCCGGCGCCCGCATGACGCCAATTCGCGCCGAACTGGTCATACTTGTCGCGGTGATCCGCGTTCGACAGCACCTGGTACGCCTCGTTGATCTCCTTGAACCGTGCCTCAGCGGTCTTGTCGCCCGGGTTCACGTCCGGGTGATACTGGCGCGCCAGCCGCCGGTACGCGGCGCGAATGTCCTTCTCGGTGGCGTTGCGCGGCACGCCGAGCGTCTCGTAGTAGTCACGTGGCATCGGC
This sequence comes from SAR202 cluster bacterium, assembly GCA_016872415.1. Lineage (GTDB taxonomy): Bacteria > Chloroflexota > Dehalococcoidia > Lucifugimonadales > Australimonadaceae > VGZX01. The sequence continues at coordinate 37,006 of VGZX01000008.1, forward strand.
TATTATCGTCTCCATGCTCTTACCTAAAGTGAATGCTGGAATCAATGCGGCATGAGTTAATATAAGAGCCTTGAGTGCCTTGCTGTCAAGGAATGGCCGCGCGAGGCGCCGGGGACGAGAGGGAAGCCACGGCTTCGTTGACCGCCCCACGGTGCGCTGCTAGCATTCCCACCACATGGGGAAGAGTAGGCTGGGCCTTCCGGCCTTTCGTTTCGAAGGAGGATGAGGGTGGCCAACATCACCTCGCTGCGCTGCCGCGAGTGCTCTCGCGAGTACCCAGTGCAGGCGATCAACGTCTGCGAATACTGCTTCGGCCCGCTGGAGGTCGTCTACGACTACGAGGCCATCCGCAAGGTTGCCTCGCGCCAGCGCATCGAACGCGGCCCGTTCAGCATGTGGCGCTACGCTGACTTCCTTCCCGCCGACTACAACCCCCGCATCGACATCAACGCGGGCTTCACGCCGCTCGTGCGCTGCTACAACCTCGCCAAGCAGCTCGGCCTCAAGGAGCTGTGGATCAAGAACGACAGCGTGAACCCGTCCTACTCCTTCAAGGACCGCGTCGTGGCCGTCGCATCGGCGAAGGCCCTCGAGCTCGGGTTCGACACGCTGGCCTGCGCCTCCACCGGCAACCTGGCTTGCGCCGTGGCCGCGCACGCCGCGCGCGCCGGCATCAAGTCGTTCGTCTTCATCCCGTCCGACCTCGAGGCGGGCAAGGTGCTCGGCGCGGCCATCTACGGCCCCACGGTCGTCGCCATCGACGGCAACTACGACGACGTCAACCGCCTGTGCTCCGAGCTCGCGGAAACGTACAAGTGGGCGTTCGTCAACATCAACGTGCGCCCGTTCTACGCCGACGGCAGCAAGACGCTAGGCTACGAGGTGGCCGAGCAGCTCGGCTGGCGCGCCCCCGTCCACGCCGTCGTGCCGGCAGCCTCGGGCGCCATGTTCACCAAGATACACCGGGGGCTCACCGAGTTCGCCGACATGGGCCTAATCGACGGCGTGCCGACGCAGATGCACCTGGCCCAAGCCCGGGGCTGCGCGCCCATCGCCACTGCCTTCGAGGAAGGCCGGTTCGTCGTCAAGCCCGTCAAGCCCAACAGCGTCGCGAAGTCGCTCGCCATCGGCAACCCCGCCGACGGTTACTATGCCCTGAAAACGATCGAGGCCTCGCGCGGCTCCGGCACCGTGGTCGACGAGGACGAGGTGGCCGCGGGCATGAAGCTGCTGGCCCAAACGGAGGGCATCTTCGCCGAGACGGCGGGGGGCGTCGCCATCTCGGCCCTCGTCCGGCTCGCGCGCTCGGGCCGCATCAAGCCCGACGAACCAACGGTGGTCTACATCACCGGCAATGGACTCAAGACCCCCGATCCCGTGGCGGGTGTGGTCAAGCCGCTCCGCATCAAGCCAACCGTCGCGTCGTTCGAGTCGGCCATGGCCGCGCGGGTTGCATGATGCCCAACCACGGAGGTGCCGTGATGCAGCGGGTGCGCTTCACTTTCATGGGCAATATGATCAAGCAGCCCGTCATCTTCCACTTGGGGCGAGACTTCAACATCGTCACCAACATCCGCCGGGCGGACGTGCAGGAAAACATTGGCTGGGTGATTCTTGAGTTGGAGGGCAACGAGGCCGAGATCGAGCGCGGCCTCAACTGGGTCCGCTCGCTGGGCGTGCGCGTCGACCCCGCCCTCGGCGATCTGATCGAGGGCTAACGCCCCTCCGGTCGCCATTCCCCGCGTCAGCATGTGCGCGATCGAGCACCGAAACCGAATCGAGGTAACAAACAGATGAGCGTCACCGTGCGGATTCCCGGCCCCCTGCGCCGCTTCACCAACGGCATGGAGAAGGTGCAGGCGCAAGAGGGCAACCTGGCGAAGCTAATCGCCGACTTGGACTCGCAATACCCCGGCATGAAGGAACGCCTGCTCGACGACCAGGGCGCGATGCGCTACTTCGTCAACGTCTACCTCAACGGCGAGGACGTGCGCTTCCTGCAGGGACTCGACACGGCTATCAAGACGGGCGATGAAGTGAGCATCGTGCCCGCCGTCGCCGGCGGCTAACGCGCCAGGGCCTGGCTGCCGGTCCAACGATTGGCCCCCTCTCCGTCGCGTGGAGAGGGTTTTTGTCGGCCCACGCACGCATGAAAGGTCCGCGACATGGCACGAGGCACCGACCGCTACGAGGGCCCCGACCCGCGCGAAGTGGATGAGCTGAACCGCACCGCCGACGACTACGTTCCGCTGCAGCAGCGGCGGTGGTGGCACTGGGTCATCGTCGCCATCGCCATCATCGTCATCGCCGCGCTTGTCTTCCCCACGCTGGCGTCCGTTGGGCTGCTGCCCTCGTGATGCCCACGCCGCGCCCTCGCCTCGAAACAGCGAGGGCCGCGGATTCCCGCGGCCCTCTTCCTCGTCTGGTTGTCGAGCGCCCGTCGTCCTAGTAGCGGCCCCGGCCGCCACCGCCGCCACGTCCACCGCCGTAGCCGCCGCCACCACCGCTCCGCTCTTCGCGCGGCCGCGCCTCGTTCACGGTCAACGGGCGGCCACCGACCTCCTTGCCGTTCAGCGCATTGATCGCCCGCTGCGCCTCCTCGGCCGACGGCATCTCCACGAAGCCGAAGCCCTTGGACCGGCCCGTCGCGCGGTCGATCATCACATTGGCGGACGTCACCTCGCCGTAAGGCGCGAAAATGTCCTGCAACCCGGCGTCATCGACGCTCCAAGCGAGATTCCCAACGAAAATCCTCATGATGCGGCGCTCCTTCTGCGCTCAGACTTTCCTCAGTAGTTCGGTGGAAACGCCGCAACGGCGCCGCAGTTTCCCTTGGCGCGAGACTGGAACGTTCGAGCCGAAGTCTGGGATGGCGGAATTATACCACAAGGGGCCGAACGCCTATCCACCGAAAGCATGGTCACATAGGACGAAATGGGCGACCGGCTCGCGCGAATCCGACGGAATGACGCTCGCCAGGCTACCCGGCCAGCTCGCCCAGCACTTGGCGCACCTGTTCCTGCGTCACGCCCCGGTGGATGCTGGAGCGGCCCACGGCATCGAGAAACACCCAGCTGACCTGCCCGCCGCTGCTCTTCTTGTCGCGGGTCACGGCGTCGAGAATGCGCTCCGCATCGACGTCGCGGTAGCCTGTTGGCAGGCCGAAGCGCTCCAGCAGCGCGCGCTGGCGCCGCGCCAACTCGGCCGGCGTCACGCCTGCCAGCTCGCCCAGGCGCGCCGCGCCCACCATGCCCACCGCCACCGCCTCGCCGTGCAGGTAGCGCCCATAGCCGGCGGCCGTCTCCAAGCCGTGCCCAATGGTGTGCCCATAGTTCAGCAGCGACCGCAGGCCCGACGTCTCGCGCTCGTCCTGCGTCACGATGCGCGCCTTCACTGCCGCGTTGCGGGCCACGACCTCCGCGGTCAGCTCGGGCTCCAGCGCCAGCAGCGCATCCGCCTGCTGCTCGTACACGTCGACCAGGCCGGCGTCCAGCGCGAACCCATGCTTGATCGCCTCCGCCCACCCTTCCAGCACCACGCGTCTTGGCAGCGTCCGCAGCGCCGACACGTCGGACACCACGAGCGTCGGATGGTGGAACGCGCCGACCAGGTTCTTGCCCGCCGGCAAATCGACCGCTGTTTTTCCCCCGATGCTGGAATCGACCATCGCCGTGAGCGTCGTCGGTACCTGCGCGTAGCGGACGCCGCGCACGTACGTCGCGGCCACGAAGCCGCCGAGGTCGCCGGCGACGCCGCCGCCGACGGTCACGATCAGGTCGCGGCGCTCGACGCGGCGCTCCGCCAGCCACTCGTACACGGCGGTCGCCGTCGCGAGCGACTTGCTCTCCTCGCCCGCGGGAAACACGAACAAGTGTGTCTCGATGCCAGCGGCGTGGAGCGAGCGTTGCGCGGAGCGGCCATAAGGGTGCAGCACGTTGCTGTCGACCAGAAGATAGGCCCGGCCGGCGAAGCCCGTTTGCAACAGGCGTGACGCCAACTGCGCCTCGATGATGTCGAATCCCACCACGATTGGATAGGCCCCGGCGTCTGTCGTCACCGTCGCCGCGACCTGGCTGTCGCCCCGCCACTGTGACGACATGCCAAAGCGCCGCCACGCCCGCGCGACCTCGTGCGCGACCTGCTCCACCGAAAGGCCGTCGGTCGGCACCGTCCACTCCGCCAGCGCATATGCCCACTGACGCTCGCGCTTGAGCGACTCGATCCGCCGCAGCGGGTCTTGCCCGTGCGTGGCGCGCAGCAGCGGGCGCACCATCGCCTCGGCGCCATCGGCCGGCGCGGGCGCCGTCAGCCGGGCGTAGATCGTTTCGGGCCGCGCTTCCAGGCAGACCACCAAGCCCGCGTCCAGCATCACCCGGCGAGTCGCCTCCTGCGCGATCGCGCCGCCGCCGGTCGACACGACGATGCCCTTGCGCGACGACGCCTCGCGCACTGCCTCCAGTTCCAGTGCGCGGAAGGCCTGCTCGCCGTCATCCGCGAAGATGCGGTCGATCTCCTTGCCCGCCCGCCGCGCGACGATCTCGTCGGTGTCGGCGAACTCCCATCCCAGCAGACGCGCGACACGCCGGCCGACGGCGGTTTTGCCGCTGCCCGAGAACCCCGTCAGGATGATGCAGGTGGCGCCGCTGCTCATGGCCGGCGGGCGCTACGCCTTCGCCTTGGCCGCGTGCGCGCGGGGGCCGACGCTCGCCATGTAACCCTTCCAGTTCCGGCGCGTCTCCTCGACGTGGTCGCCGCCGAACTTCTCCAGAAATGCCTCGGCCAGCGTGAATGCCACCATTGCCTCGCCGATCACGCCGCAGCTCGGCACGAACGTGATGTCGCTGCGCTCGTAGTGCGCCTTGTCCGGCTCGCCGGTCGTCAGGTCAACCGTTGGCAGCGGGTTGATGATCGTGGCGATCGGCTTGACCACCGCCCGCACGATCAACGGTTCGCCCGTCGTCATGCCGCCTTCAAGGCCGCCCGAGTTATTGCCGCAGCGCGGCCAGGGCTGCCTCCACGTGCCGTCCGGGTTCTGCTCCCACTCGCCGATGGGCTTGATCACGTCGTGCAGCTGCGATCCGCGCACTTCCGACGAGTCGAACCCGGCTCCGAACTCGACGCCCTTCACCGCGTTCATGCTCGCGACCGCCGCCGCGAGCCGCGTGCTCAGCTTGCGGTCCCACTGGATGTGCGTGCCCAGCCCGATCGGCAGGCCCGTGGCGACGATCTCGACCGTGCCACCGAGGCTATCGCCCGCCTCCCGCGCCGCGTCGATCGCCTTCATCATCGCGTCGCCCGCCACCGGGTCGGCGCACCGCACCGGCGACTCCTCCACCGCGGCCCAGTCGATGGGCTGCTTCGCGTGCGAGCGCACGCCCCCAAGGTTCACCACATGGCTATGAATCTCGATGCCGAACTCAGCGAGGAAGCGACGGCAAACGGCGCCGACGGCCACGCGGGCGGCGCTCTCGCGGGCGCTCGACCGCTCCAATATGTTGCGCGCGTCGTCCTGCAGGTACTTGGAGATGCCTGGCGTGTCGGCGTGGCCCGGCCGCAGGCGGTGGATCGGCGTCACCTCGCCCTCCACCGGGTTCTTGCTCATCGTGTGCGTCCACGGCTTGCCATCCGGCCCCTTGCCTGTGGTGTGGTCGCGGTTCTCGATCAGCATCGCAATCGGGCTGCCCATCGTCAGGCCGTGGCGCACGCCGGATTGGAGTACCGCGTAGTCGGTTTCGATCTTCATGCGTCCACCGCGCCCATAGCCCATTTGACGGCGGGCAAGGTCTTGGCGGATCTGCGCTTCGCTGATGGGAAGGCCGGCCGGGATGCCCTCGAGCATGGCAACCAGGCCAGGCCCGTGCGATTCGCCGGCCGTGATGAAACGGAGCATGCCAGTGTCCTCCCGAAGCGCCGCGCGATGGACGGCGCGATGGTCTGCGAGACGCAATCGATTCTACACCAGGATGCCGCTAGACCGGCGCGACGACTCCACGCGGCGTGCGGCCATCGTCGGCGAGCTCCGGCGCGGGCAACACCACGTAGCCCTCGCGAATGATGCCCGTTTCCGGGTCGCGCGTGGGGGGCAGGCCTTTCTTGCTCGCCAAGCCATTGCCGAAGCACCACGCCGTCCACGCGGCCATCAACGCGTCGAACTGGTCAGCGCTTGGCAACTCCGGCTCCGCCGGCAGGCGTATGTCCAGCTGACGGACCAGGTCGAGGCGCGCGCGCCGCCCTTCCAGCGTCCGCTTGGCGGGTAGACCCACCCCGCCGGCGACGCGCCAAGCCCCGCCAGGGAATGCCTCCAGCAAGTTGGCCACCGCGTCGTCGATGCCCTCCATCCCAATCAGCCGGAATCGCGGGCTCAGCGCCACGAGGTTCTGGAACAATCTCACGCTGCCCATGATCAGCCCGTTGTAGGGCTTGCCCGGCTCCGGAAGGCGGTACCCCGTGCGGCCGGGCGCCGCCACCAGCCGCTCGGACTCGCGCGAAACCGCGCCGTCCGCGCCGGCGAGCCCCTGCGGGCCATCGATCGCGAGGATGAACGACCGGCCAATGGCGGCCTCGGGAATGATACCCGTGCCGTCCTCTTGAAAATCCCAGGTCGTGAACGAGCATTCGAGCCCTTGCGACAGCATCGCCACATCGCACGGCCTTGGGCTCGCCGCGTAGGGGTCGCTCAGGTCCAGGCCGATGTACGCTCGGCCCAGCAGCGGGTCGTGCTCGCCGTGCCGCTGCCCGCGACCGCGCCGCCACCGCGCGACATAGCGCGCGGTCAACGCGGCCGCGATGAGGCTGGCACCCGCCGCGCGATACCAATGCCCTCGCTTCATGCCACCTCTTGCTGCGCATCGAGCCACGACTGCAAGAGCACCGCGGCGGCGGCGGCGTCCACGTCGCCCTTCGCGGGGCGCCACGACAGACCGCGCCCACGGCTACCCTCGGGCCGAGTGACCCGCATGCGGTGCTCGGCCTCGACGGTCGTGTAGCGCTCGTCCCACTCAACGACCGGCATGTCGGTGTGCGCGCGCAAGCCGTTGACGAAGGTGCCCACCGCCAGCGCCTGCGGGCCCATCTCGCCGCGCACTGTCAACGGCATGCCGACCACGATGACGTCCGCCTCGCGGTCCCGCGCCGTCTTCAGCACCGCGATGAAGTCAGCGCCGGTCCGCGCCCGCTGGATGTGGCCGGCTGGCACGGCCAGCATCGTCTCCGTGTCGCCAACCGCCAGCCCAATGCGACGCTCGCCGACGTCGAGCGCCAGCGCCCGACGCTTCGGGCTTCCGCCGGGTTCGCCTGGCATCGTCGAAATGTCAGCCTTCCTTCACGCGCACGGCCGCCGCCGCGGCATCGAGCGCCGCTTGTAGCTGGCTGGGCTCGCGCCCGCCCGCCTGCGCCACGTCGGGCCGGCCGCCACCGCCGCCACCCATCTGCCGCGCCGCCGCGCGCACGATGTCCGAAGCCTTCAGACCCTTCGCTACCAGATCCGGGGTGACCATCGCGATCACGGACGGACGCTCGTTGAACACGCCGCCAAGCACCACCACGCCGCTGCCCAGCTTGTCGCGCAGCCAATCGCCCATCTCGCGCATGGCATCGGCGGTCGTTGCCTTCGAGCGCGCCGCCACCAATCTGAAGCCATTCACGGCCACGGCGCGCTCCAGCAGCGCCTCGGCCTCCTTCCGCGCGATGTCGCGCTGGCTTGCCTCGGCCGCCTTGCGCGACCGCTCCACCTCGGCCATGAGCGCGTCGACGCGCGACGGCGCCTCCGCCGGCGGGACGTTGAGCTTCGCTGCCACCGCTTCCAGCAGCTCCAGCCGCTGGTTCACCCATGACTCCGTGCCGCGGCCCGTCACAGCCTCGATGCGGCGCATGCCGGTGCCCACGCTGCTCTCGCCGACGATGCGGAACATGCCGATCTCGCCGCTGCGGTTCAAGTGTGTGCCGCCGCAGAGCTCGAACGAGAACGGCGTTTCCTCCCCCACCTGCACCGTCCGCACGTTCTCGCCATAGCGCTCGCCGAAAAACGCCAGCGCGCCGAGGGCCACCGCATCGCGATAGCTGCCCTCGCGCTTCACCACCGGCAGGTCGCGCAAGACCGCATCGTTCACCTGGCGCTCGATCTCGACGATCTCCTGCCGTGTGAGCGGCGCCACGTGCGTGAAGTCGAACCGCAGCCGGTCCGGAGCCACCAGCGAGCCCGCCTGGCGAACGTGCGTGCCCAGCACCCGCCGCAACACCGCGTGCAGCAGGTGCGTGGCCGTGTGGTTCCGCATGATGTCGGCCCGACGCTCCGCGTCCACCCGCGCCCGCACCGTATCGCCGGTCGACAGCAAGCCCTCCGCCACCTTGCCGATGTGGACGATCACGTCCGCCGCCGGCCGCTGCGTGTCGGTCACGCGCACCGTGCCCGCCGGGCCGCGCAGCTCGCCCGTGTCGCCCACCTGACCGCCGCCCTCCGCGTAGAACGGCGTCTCCCGCAGCACGACCTCCACGCTATCGCCGGCCCTGGCCTCTTGCGCCGGGATGCCATCCTTCCACATGCCCAGCACCACCGTATCGGCCTCCAGCCGCTCATAGCCGAGAAACGCCGTCTCCTCGACGCCGAGTTGCTCGTACTTGCGCTGCGCCTCGCGGCCGCCCCCGAACTTGCCGGATGCCCGTCCGCGCTCGCGCTGCGCCGCCATCTCCGCCTCGAAGCCCGCGACGTCGACGTCGAGGCCGTGCTCGCGCGCCAGCTCCTGGGTCATCTCCAGCGGGAACCCATAGGAGTCGTAGAGCAGGAAGGCCGTGCCGCCGTCGACGATGTCCACACCCGGCGCCTTGCGGCCGAGGAAATCGCCGAACACCTGAAGCCCCTGCGACACCACTCGGCTGAAGGCCTCCTCCTCGCGCTCCAAGGCGCGCAGGATGAAGCGGCGGTGCGCGGCCAGCTCCGGGTAGCGCGCGCCAAACCGTTCGACGACGGCCTCCGACAGCCGCGCCATGAACGGCTTGTCCACGCCGATCTTCCGCGAGAACCGGATGCCGCGGCGGATCACGCGGCGCAACACGTAGCCGCGCCCCTCGTTGCTCGGCACGACGCCATCGCCGATGAGGAACGTGGCGCTCCGCGCGTGCTCGGCCATGACGCGCAGCGCGAAGTCGGTCTCCTCGCCCTCGCCATAGGGCACGCCCGCGATCTCTTCCGCCACGCGCACCACCGGGCTCAACAGGTCCGTCTCGTAGGCCGAGGGCCGCTTCCCGCGTCCCTCTAGGTGATACACGACCGACGTCAGCCGCTCGAGCCCCATGCCGGTGTCGATCGATGGCGCGGGCAGCGGCGCGCGGCGCTTGTCCGGGTGCTGGTGGAACTGCACGAACACGAGGTTCCATATCTCGGTGAAGCGGTCGGTCTCGTCGCCGACGCGCATCCCCGGGCCGTGCTCCTCGCCCCAGTCCCAATGGAGCTCACTCGATGGGCCGCACGGCCCCTCGGAGCCGGCGGGGCCCCAGAAGTTGTCCTTGTCGCCAAGCCGCACGATGCGCGACATCGGCACGCCGACCTCGCGGTGCCAAATCGCCTCCGCCTCGTCGTCGGTCGTGTGCACCGTCACCCACAGGCGCTCCGGCGGGAGCCGCATCACCTCGGTGAGGAATTCCCACGCCCAGTTGATGGCGTCGCGCTTGAAATAGTCGCCGACGCTGAAGTTGCCCAGCATCTCGAACATCGTGTGGTGCGTCCGATCGCCCACCGAGTCGATGTCGGTCGTGCGGAAACACTTCTGGCACGACGTCAGCCGTCGCGACGGCGGCGTCTCGTCGCCGGAGAAATACGGCTTGAACGGCACCATGCCCGCCGTCGTCAGCAGCAGCGTCGGGTCGCCCGCCGGAATGAGGGACGCGCTGGGCATCGCGAGGTGGCCGCGCTCCTCGAAGAAGCGCGTGAACGCGCTCCGTATATCGTCGCCGGATGTCGGTCGAGATGTCGTCACTGGACTTTGCCTCGATTCGGTCGCGTTGGCCGGAATGCTGGCGGTTTTCCAGTCCACGGCCTACAAAAACAGTCTAGGGAATACGCCCCGGTTGGTCAACGCCAATTATGCTCCCACATTAGTCCACCCTGCGATTCCAGCCGTCTACGGCCACCAAAACGCGCGTTGACGCCCTTCGCGGCCCTATGCTAAGGTGCCCCTAGGGATTGCTATGTCTTGGTACGTCGATCGACGCAGCGCGATGCCCAAGAATCGTGTCCGTCTTGCCCTGCCTCGCCACCCGCGAGGACGGAGCAATGATCGCACCGGAAATGGCGCGCCATGCATGGACCAACCGTCACCAGCAAGGAACGCGGGGTTCTCTGGAGTCTCGTAGATGACCTTCTGCGCGACCACCGGCTGATATTGGCCTCCAACCGGGGGCCGATGGAGTACCACATCTCGCCGGAGACCCACGAGCCGCAGCCGCGGCGCGGCAGCGGTGGCGTCGTCACGGCCTTGAGCAGCCTCACCAACTACGTCGACTTCACCTGGATCGCCAGCGTCATGGGCGAGGGTGACCGCCGTGTGGCCGAAATGCACGCGGGCAAGGCCATCCGTTCGCCCCTGCCCGGACAGCGCGTCTCCGTGCGGTTCGTCAACACCGCGCGCCGCACCTACCACAAGTATTACAACATCGTCTGCAATCCGCTGCTGTGGTTCCTGCAACACTACATGTGGTCGTCGCCCTACACCCCCCGCGTCGACGCGGCCATCTACGACGCCTGGGAAACCGGCTACGTCACCGTCAACCGCGAGTTCGCCGACGCCATCATCGACGAGGCGCGGCAGAGCGGCAGGCGCGCGCTCATCATGGTGCATGACTACCAACTCTACCTCGTTCCGGGCATGGTGCGCGAGAAGCTACCCGACGCCCACATCCAGCATTTCCTGCACATACCGTGGCCCGCGTCGTCCTATTGGGAACTGCTGCCGCGCTACACGCGCGTGTCCATCTGCGAAAGCCTTTGCAACGCCGACATCGTCGGCTTTCAGGCATCGCGCGACGTGCGCGCGTTTCTCGACTCCTGCAATACCTTCCTTCCGGAATCGCGTGTCGATTATGCCGCCGGCGTCGTCCACTATCGCGGCCGCGCGACACAGGTGCGCGCCTACCCCATCTCCATCGACGTCGACGAGGTCCGGCAGATCGCCCTCTCGCCGCGCGCCGAGGAATACGACCACCGCCTGCGCCCCGCCCTCGGCAAGCAGACGATCATCCGTGTCGATCGTGCCGAACCCAGCAAGAACATCGTCCGCGGCTTCCAGGCGTACGACGTGATGTTGGAGCGCCACCCCGAGCTGCGCGGCAACGTGCGCTTCCTCGCATTCCTGGTGCCGTCGCGCACCCACATACGCCAGTACCAACGGTACGTCGAGGAGATCGAGGAGGCCATCAAGCAGACCAATAGCCGCTTCAGCACGCCCACCTGGCAGCCGGTGCAGGTCTACTTCGAGAACAACTACGTGCAGGCCATCGCGGCCATGCGGCTCTACGACGTCTTGATCGTCAACGCCGTCATCGACGGCATGAACCTCGTCGCGAAGGAAGGGCCCGTCGTCAACACCAAGGATGGCGTGCTGATCCTCTCCGAGTCGACCGGCGCGCATGAGCAGCTGCAAGTCGGCGCCCTATCCGTCGCCGCCGCCGACGTGGAGGGCACCGCCCGCGCCATATACCGCGCGTTGACCATGACCCCCGCCGAGCGCACCGAGCGCGCCGGCCGCCTGCGGTCGACCATCGAGCGCGAGGACATCACCCATTGGCTCTACGCGCAACTGCACGACGTCCGCGCGTTAACGGCGTAGCTACAGTCGCCCGGCGAGCCAGCCCAAGAAGCGGTCGACGCCGTCCGTCCCTTCCATGCTGAAGTCGGCGTCCGCGAGCACGGCCTCCGGCGCCCGGCCCTGGTGCAGCACCGCCACGTTCAACCCGGCCATCCTGCCCGACGCCCGCAGCGCCCGCAGCTCGTGGAACGCATCCGCGTCCGTCAGGTCGTCGCCCAGCACCAGCGCCGCCACGAGGCCATCGCGCTCGACGATGGCGCGAAGCCCCGTGCCCTTGTCCAGTTGCAGCGGGGGCCGAATCTCGACGATCATCTTCCCCTCGCGCAGCAGCAGCCCGCGCGACGTCTCGACGGTCGACAAGAACTCGAATATCTCTTGCCGGGCGCGCTCCGGCGAATCCGCGGCGCGATAGTGGATCGACACGCTCGGCCCCTTGTCCTCCACCAGCACGCCAGGTGTGGAGCGGAACCGGCCCTCCGCCGCCACCGCCGTCGCGTGCATCTGTTCGACGAACCGCTCAGCCTCCGGCGCGATGATGCGCCGGCCGTCCGCCCACCACTCGACGCCGTGGTTGCCGATGTAGGTGATGTTGTCGAGCCCCACCATCCGCCGGGCCGCCGGCACCTCGCGGCCCGTGAGCGCCACCACCGTCAGCCTCGCCGCCAGCGCCGCCAGCGAGCGGCGCGTCGGCTCCGGCACGTTCGCCTTCGCCGGATCGCTCACGATCGGGGCGATCGTGCCGTCGATGTCGACGAAGAGGCCGGCCGGCGTCCGCGCCAGCAGGTGCAGCGCCTCCTCGCGGTCCGGCCACAGGTCCGGCGGCATCCGATTGATGGGCGGTTGCGTGTCGATGTGGTGCTCCTTCGCGGATGGCTCGTCATCCCGCCACCGGTCCTGTCGCGGCCGGGAATTCGATTCTAGTACAAGCGCTTGGATGCTCCCTGGCAAGCCCTACCAGGAGATGTATCGCCGCCCGTGGCAGGGCCAAGCACCCCTGGTGAGAACACCACGCGCAGCGTAGAATGAGGCTACTACCGTTCGGAGGCATGGATGGAAACACCCGCCCATGACGGGGCTCTCTTCCAGCCCGCCGATTTGAACATCTGCATCTTCCCGCACCTGCGCGAGTTCCTAGTGGTCGACGCCCGCGCGACCGTGCCCGGTGGCCCCCACACCTATCTCCTTTCCACCGAGCAGGTGCTGGACTCCAACTTCTACCAAGGTGTCGAGCGTTCGGTCAGCGAGGCGATTCGCGATACTCCGCGCACCTTCGCCGACCTCGGCAACATGCCGCAGCGGGTCGACGATGCGATCCGCGATCAGGCGCTCCGCGCGATCCTGCGGCAGATCGGCAGCGAGGAGATTGTCGACAACGAGGACGACGACGCCCCCGAGGTGTCGGTGTTCCTGTGCGTCGGCGCCGTCCTCTCCATGGGCGCCCGGGAAATCGAGAGCACGGCCCGCGCCATGCTGGGCGGCCGCGCCGAGGACCCCACGGTGAACGACTGCCGCCAGCAGTTCGAACGCCTGCTCGCGGAAGAGCGCAGCCACGCCAAGGAAGAAGAGACCGATCAGGCCCGCCGCGCCGTCGAGGGCGACGCGGACTTCTATTTCACCGTTTGGACTAGAGCCGCCGAGCAGCCGTGACACCCCGGCGCCCTTGCCGTCGCGCCGACGCTGGTGTACCGTACCGTGCTGGCTTCAATCGACCGCCGAGCATCATGACCGGAGGCCCGATCACATGACCACCGAGAGCGCGGCACCCCGGAATGCCCGCACCGTCTACACCCTGCTCATCGTCCTCACCGTCGTCGCCGCCATCGCCGCCGCCTACATGATCGGATTCATCGCTTACGAGTACGCGACCCGCGTCGAGCTGCGCGAGCCCGCCGAGCAGGTGCACGCCGCCCTCGCGTCCGTGGCCCCCGCCTAGTGCCGCCCACGTCAAGCACGAGGCCCCTCCTCCAGAGGGGCCTTCCTCATTAACCGCGGCTTCGGTTTCGAACCGCCGTCTCCGGTCCAACCAACTGCGATGGAGGGCGCCATGCACGTAGTCGTCATGGGTACTGGAGGCGTCGGTGGCTACTTTGGCGCCCTGCTCGCCCGCGCCGGCCACCGGGTGACCGCCATTGCCCGGGGCGCTCACCTCGATGCCATGCGCGCGTCCGGATTGCGCGTCGAAAGCGCCGTCGAGCCCGCATTCACGGCCTCGGTGAGCGCGACGCCCCAACCGCCGGCGGACGATCCGGCCGACCTCGTGATGCTCTGCGTGAAGTCCTATGACACCGCCGCCGCTATCGAGCGAATTCGGCCCAGCATCGCGCCGCGCACGCTCGTGCTCACCCTACAGAACGGCGTCGATTCAGGAGACCTGCTCGCCGCCGCGTTCGGGCCGCGCCACGTCGTCGAGGGCGTCGCCTACGTCGAAACCACCGTCAAGGCGCCCGGCGTGATCGGCCAGCTCGGCGGGCCGCGACGCATCCTCATGGGCGCGCGCGACGCAGCGAACCAGCCGCGAGTCGCCGCGCTGGTCGCGGAGACCCGGGAGGCCGGATGGCTGGCCGAGCACGTGCCCGCGATTCGCGAGGCCCTGTGGAGCAAGCTCGTGTTCATCGGCCCCTTCGCCGCCGTCAACACGCTCACGGACGCGCCCGCCCGCGTCATTCGCGACAATCCGGCCACCGCCGCCTTGATCCGGCAGGCGATGGCCGAATACGCGGCCGTGGGCCAAGCCACCGGCGTCGCGCTGCCGGCCGACGCCGTCGACAAGGCATTCGCCACGCTCTTGGCGTTCCCGGCGGCGGGCCACTCGTCGATGTCGCGCGACCGGCAGGCGGGCAAGCGCCTCGAGGCCGACGCGCTGGTCGGCACCATCGCCCGCCGCGGCGCCGCCCTCGGCGTGCCGACGCCCGCGACATCGACGCTCGCCGCG
>VGZX01000009.1 GCA_016872415.1 SAR202 cluster bacterium
GGGCTAGCGACGCTTGGATGTCCTCGTCGGTGGCGCCGTCGAACACGGGCGTGATGGCGCGGACGTTGAGGCGATGGGCCGCCATGCCCAGGTGCGTCTCCAATATCTGTCCCAGGTTCATGCGCGAGGGCACGCCGATGGGGTTGAGCAGGATGTCGATGGGCGTGCCGTCCGGCAGGTAGGGCATGTCCTCGACGGGCATGATGCGCGAGACGACGCCCTTGTTGCCGTGGCGCCCCGCCATCTTGTCGCCCTCGGACAGGGTGCGCGTCTGCGCGACCCACACGCGGACCAGCTTATTGACGCCGGGCGACAGGTCGTCGCCGTTCTCGCGCGTCAACACTTTCACATCGATGACCTTGCCGCGCTCGCCGTGGGGCACGCGGAGCGAGGTGTCCTTCACGTCGCGCGCCTTCTCGCCGAAGATGGCGCGCAGCAGCTTCTCTTCCGCCGTCAACTCCGTTTCGCCCTTCGGCGTGATCTTGCCGACGAGGATGTCGCCCGGGCCGACCTCGGCGCCCACGCGGATGATGCCATCGTCGTCCAGGTCGCGCAGGGCGTCCTCGCCGACGTTGGGAATGTCGCGGGTGATCTCGCCGGGGCCCAGCTTCGTGTCACGCGACTCCACCTCGTGCTTCTCGATGTGGATCGACGTGAACTTGGAGTCGCGCACCAGCGCCTCGGAGATGATGATGGCGTCCTCGAAATTGTAGCCCTCCATCGCCATGAAGGCGCCGAGCACGTTCTGGCCGAGCGCCAGCTCGCCGTTCTGCGTGGAGGACGAGTCGGCCAGCGGGGTCCACCGCCGCACGCGGTCGCCGCGGTTCACGATGGGGCGCTGCGTGAGACAGGTGCCCTGGTTGGACCGGACGAACTTGCGTAGGTTGTGGATGTGCTCCTTGCCATCGTCATCGGTGACCACGACGTAGGTGCCGGTGACCGAGGTGACGATGCCGTCGACTCGCGAGAGCACCATTTGGCCGGAGTCTTGCGCGACCCGACCCTCCATGCCCGTGGCGACGAGCGGCGCCTCGGGGCGCAGCAGCGGCACGGCCTGGCGCTGCATGTTCGATCCCATGAGGGCGCGGTTGGCGTCATCGTGCTCGAGGAACGGGATGAGGGCGGTGGACACGCTGACGATTTGGAGCGGCGAGATGTCCATGTAGTCGACGCGTTCGGGCGGCTCCAAGAGGTAGGCGTCGGACACGCGGCACTCGACACGGTCGTCGACGAGTTGGAACTTGTGGTCCATCCGCACGTTCGCCTGCGCGACCACGTACTTGTCCTCCTCGTCGGCGGGGAGGAACGAGATGTCCTCCGGCTTGGAGCCGACGAAGGGGGCGACCGGGATCGCGCGCGGCGCGAGCTTCAGGATGCGCTTGGCCGCGGAGGCCGAGACGGTGTCACCGGCCTTGACGGCGCGCTTGCCGCCGTCGTCGACCACGTCGTCGCGGACGATGCGCCCCTCGACGTCAGGGTCGTTGGACATGATTTCCTTGTGCACCTTGCGGTAGGGCGTCTCGATGAAGCCGAAGTCATTGATGCGGGCGAATGTCGCCAGCGAGCCGAGCAGGCCGATGTTGGGGCCCTCGGGCGTCTCGATGGGGCAGATGCGCCCGTAGTGGGAGTAGTGGACGTCGCGGACGTCGAAGCCGGCGCGCTCGCGCGACAATCCGCCGGGGCCGAGGGCGGACAAGCGGCGCTTGTGCGTCAGCTCGGCCAGGGGGTTCGTCTGGTCCATGAACTGCGAGAGTTGCGAACCGCCGAAGAACTCGCGGATGGCCGCCACGACCGGGCGGATGTTGATGAGGGCGCTGGGCGTGGCCTCCTCTTGGTCGAGGATGGTCATGCGCTCCTTCACGACGCGCTCCATGCGCAGCAGGCCGACGCGGAGCTGGTTCTGGATCAGCTCGCCGACGGCACGGACGCGGCGGTTGCCGAGGTGGTCGATATCGTCGGGCATGGCAAGGCCGTTGTTGATGCGGATGATGGTCCGCAGCATCGCGATGATGTCGTCGCGCGTCAGGGTGCGCTCGGACTGCGCCTTCTCCAGGTTGAGCTTGCGGTTCATCTTGTAGCGGCCGACGCGGCCGAGGTCGTAGCGGCGCGGGTTGAAGAACAGGTTGTCGATGAGGGAGCGGGCGGTCTCCACGCTGGGCGGCTCGCCCGGGCGCAGGCGCCGGTAGACCTCGAGCAGGGCCTGCTCTTGGGTGTGGACGCCGGCGTCCTTGTCGATGGTGGTCTGGATGTAGTGGTGGTGCTCGTCGTTGTCGACGTCGGCGAAGAGCGACTTGATTTCGTCATCCGTCACGTAGCCGAGGGCGCGCAGGAACGAGCTGACGGGCACCTTGCGCTTGCGGTCGACCTTGACGTAGATGATGTCCTTCGGGCTGGTCTCGAACTCGAGCCAGGCGCCGCGGTAGGGGATGAGCTTGGCCCAGCACATGCTGCGGCCGGTGCCTGGGTCCAACACCTTGGTGAAGTAGGCGCCGGGCGAGCGGACGAGCTGGCTGACCACCACGCGCTCCGCGCCATTGATGACAAATGTTCCGGTGGGCGTCATCATCGGCACGCCGCCGAAGTAGAGCGTCTGTTCCTTGATCTCGCCGGTTTCCTTGACGACCAGCTTCACGGTGACGTAGAGCGGGGCCTCGAAGGTGGACTCGCGTTCGCGGCACTGGTCCTCGTTGAACTTCGGGTCCTTGAAGAAATGCTCGCCAAATTGCAGTTCGAACCGGCTACCCGTCACGTCTTGAATCGGGTTAACCTCGTCCAGCACCTCTCGGATGCCCTCGGTCTTGAGCCAGTTGAACGAGTTGACCTGAACCTGGACGAGTCCGTTCGGCTCGAGGATGTGCGGAATGCGGGCATACGTGCGCTTCTGGGGCATCTGGTGGGAGTCGGGGCGAGACATCACCGAGGTCATGGGCACACTCTCCTTTGGGCTGGGTCGCCGCGCTGCGAACGACAAAAAGGTCTAGCAGTCGCTAGACCACAACTGTTGAGTTGTCGTTACCGGTCGAAGCTACAATGCCGCTGCGTTAGAGGGCAGATAGGCATACTCCAAGATGTTCAATCATAGCAAGCGTGGATACCCGCGTCAACACCGGAGCGGGCAGTCAATTGCCTGCTCGGCGGGCTAATCCTTGCGGTCGGGCGCTCCCTCGCGAGCTCCGGCGCGCTGGTGCTTCATGTCGAAGCCCATCTTCTTCTCGAACGAGGTGGCCGGGTCTTCGTTGATGCCCCACGAGAAGACCTTGGTGGGCGTGACCTCGAAATGCGCGTCGCTCGCGCCGGGGTCGTGCTTGATCACCGCGGTGCCGCGCACCTCGATGCCGGCGATGTTCGGCGGAGGCGTCGGCAGCCGGCTGTCCCACACGACGGCAACCCATGGGTTCTTCTGGACGACACGGTATTTGTAGGACTTCGCCATGTTGAAGCCGGTGCAAATGACCTTGTCGCCCTCGATGCGGGTGAAGAGCGGCACGGCGTGCGGCTTTCCATCTGGGGTGGATACGGCGATGCGCCCCAAGGGGTTCTGGGCGATGTAGTCGCGCTCGGCCCGAGTGAACATATCGCCTCCTCCGTGGTCGATTGGCAGGCTCGTGCGATCAGGCCGGCCGCTCGCCGGCGTTCCCGCTGCCGGGGCGGCGGTGGTGCACCATATCGAAGCCCATCTTCTTCTCGAACGATCCGGCGGCCACTTCGTTGATGCCCCACGAGAAGACCTTGGTGGGCGTGACCTCGAAGTGCGGGTCGCTCGCGCCGGGGTCGTGCTTGATCACCGCGGTGCCGCGCACCTCGACACCCTTGATGACGCGCGGCGGGCCGAGGACCTCGGTGTCCCAGACGATCGCGACCTTGGGGTTCTTCTGCACTTGTCGGTATTTGTAGGACTTCGCCATCTGGTTGCCAAGGACGATGACCTTCGTGCCGTCCTCGTTGAGGTGGGCCCGCAGCGGCACGACGTGGGGCTGACCGTCCGTGGTGGAGGTGGCCATGCGAGCGATGCGGACTTCGCCGGCCTTGCCGACGCCGATGAACGCCTTTTCAGCATCCGTGAACACGGTGACGCTCCATGATCGGGCTATGAGGTGGGTGACGCTTCGAGCGTGACATCGAAGGTCAATTGCACCGCAGACCTTACCACACTCACCCGCACCGTATCGCTCACCTTGTAGCGCGTGAGCATGAGCCGCTGAAGCTCGGACGTCTTGGTCACGGACTGGCCGTCGATGGCGACGATGACATCGCCGGGACGCAGTCCGACGCGCTCGGCCGGCCCGCCGGGGATCAAGGCGCTGACGTAGACGCCCGCCTCCACGCTCAACCCCTCGCGAGAGGCGAGCACCGGGTCCACGTCGTCGATGTAGACGCCGAGGCGCGGCCGGACGACGCGGCCGCTTTCGATGAGCTGTTGCGCCACCGGCGCGGCCGCCCGGCTGCTGATGGAGAAGCCGATGCCGTCGGCCCGTTGCCCACTGGAGAGCGTGCCTCGGATGATGGCGGTGTTGATGCCGATGACCTCTCCCTTGAGGTTCAGCAGCGGGCCGCCGGAGTTGCCGGGGTTGATGACGGCGTCGGTTTGCAGCATGTCGTAGAGCACTTCCGTCGGGCTCACGTCGAGCTGGCGGTCCTTGGCGCTGATGATGCCGACGGTGACGGTGCCGCCGAGGAAGCCGAGCGGGTTGCCGATGGCGATGATCCAGTCGCCGACACGCATCGCGTCGGAGTCGCCGAGCGGGGCGACGACGATGCCGCCGTTGACTTTAGCCGGGTCGATCTTCAGCACGGCGAGGTCGGACTGCGGATCGGTGCCGACGACCTCGACGGGGAGGCGTTGGCTGTTCGTAAGGCTGACCTCGATGAACGTCGCGCCTTGGACGACGTGATTGTTGGTGAGGACGTAGCCGCGCGCGTCGAAGATGACGCCGGACCCCGATCCGGTCGATTCGAACGGGCGGCCGAAGATGTCCCGCTGCTGCGTCTTGGTGATGACGGAGACGACGGCAGGGGCGACGCGCTCGACCACGCCGGCGATGTCGGGCAGCGCCGCGACGCCGCCAGTCGTGTTGGAGGCCGGCTGGGCCACCGAGGCGCCGGTGGGCGTCGGTCGGGCCAAGGTCGGCGTTAGCATGGCGGGCGCCGTCGATGCCGGCTGCGGCAGGCTTTGGCACGCGGCCAGGGCCAATGCCGTCAGGAAAAGCATCGCGGAGAGCAGACCGGGTATCCGCATCGGGTACCTTCACCCATCCCAGTATGCCGCCATGCGACCGATGGCGCGAGGCGGTACATGCGTAGTGTACGCGCGAGCCTGGAGAAACGATGCACGGTCATAGCGCGGCGACGGTCGTCCGCTGTAGCTGGAGCAGCTGCCGGATGCCATCGCCAGCGGAGGCGAGCAGTGAGTCCATCGTCTCCCGCGTGAACGGCTTGGTCTCGGCCGTTCCTTGCACTTCGACGAACTCGCCCTTGTCGGACATGACCACGTTGAAATCGACCTCGGCCTTGGCGTCCTCCTCGTAGCACAAATCGAGCAGCACCTCGCCGTCCACGATGCCGACGCTGGTGGCGGCGACGGCGGCTTGCAAGGGCACCCGCTGCAACACGCCACGGCGCACGAGACGAGCGAGGGCCTGGTAGAGCGCGACGTAGGCGCCAGTGATGGCGGCGGTGCGGGTGCCGCCGTCGGCCTGGAGTACGTCGCAATCGAGCGTGACGGTGCGCTCGCCGAGGCTGGGCAGGTCGGCGATGGCACGCAGCGAGCGGCCGACGAGGCGCTGGATTTCCATGGTCCGCCCGCTGGCGGAACCGCGCTCCCGCGACGTGCGGGAGAGGGTCGACCGGGGCAGCATTCCGTATTCGGCGGTGATCCAGCCCCGCCCCATGCCGCGCATGAATTGGGGCACTTTCTCCTCGATGGACGCGGCGCAGAGCACGCGCGTCTTCCCGACCTCGATCAGCGCCGAGCCTTCCGCGAACTCCTGCGCGCCCAGCTCGATGCGGACGGGGCGCATGACATTTGGCATCCGTCCGTCAATGCGTGGCAACGGCGGCCTCCACCGGCGAAATATCGTGATTGGGAGTATAGCGCCCTCAACCCTCGCGGAAGGCGAGCGCCCACGGGATGGCCGCGACGATCGCGAGGACCGTGAGCACGAGTGCACGCTGGCGGCTGTCGGCGCCGGCGGCCCACACGCCGGCGAAACCGGCGGCCAGGTCCGGCCACCACCGCCGACGGTTGGCGAGGGCGACCAATGCGAGCAGCAAGACGTAGGCGCTCCACATGGCGAAGGCACTAGGGGCGGGCGTGTCGAGCGACGCCCAAGGCAGCCCGCCGAAAAGGCGTGCGACGCCGACGAAGTACCACCCGGCGGCCGATGGCACGAGCCCCGCGACCCAGCCGAGCGGCGGGGCGATCGCGCCGAAGATGGCGTTGGCGAGCCCGCCGGCGAGCATGAGCGTCATCGCGGGCAACGCCAACATGGTCGCGGGGATGCCGACCAACGGCACCGCGCCGAACTGGAACATGACGATGGGCAGCGAGCCGAGCACGGCGCCGAGCGATAGAAGCGTGCCGCCAGCGATGGAGGCGGCAAGGCGGCCAACCAGAGGCAGGCGTTTGGCCCGCGGCATTGCGGGACGCGCTCGGTTCCACAGCAGCAGGCCGACGAGCAGGATGTCGGCCATGGCGGCGAAGCTGAGCTGAAACGACACCTGCCACGCCATGCGCGGGTTCCACAGCAGCATCGCCAGCTCGGCGAGCCTAAGCGCGTTGACGGCGTGCCGTTGGCGCCCCATGGCAAGTGCCACGAGATAGGCGGTGCCCATGATGGTGGCGCGGACGGCGGACGGCGGCATGCCCGCGAGAACCACGTAGGCCCAGATGAGCGTCGCCGGCGGGATCAGGTAGAGGCCACGGCGGCGGCCCAGTAGCCACCGCGACAGCGCGAGGGCCAGCCCCAGCAGCACGCCGACGTGCATGCCCGATATTGCGAGCAGGTGCACCGTGCCGGAGCGTGTGAACGCGTCGGCGAGCTCGTTGGGCACGCCGCCCCGCATGTTGAGCAGCAGCGCCTGCGTGACCGAGGCCTGCGGCTGCGGCACGGACGCGAGGATGGCGCTCGACAGTCGACGGCGAAGGTTAGCTACCTGCGACCGCCAGCCACCGCCCGTCCGCTCGACAGCGGCGACCTCCGCGCGGTAAGCCACCGTGCCGATGCCCTGCGCCTGGAGGTAGGCGGGATAATCGAAGCCGTCGAACGTCTCGGGAGCCTGGAGCCGCGCGCGCACCAAGATGGTGTCGCCTGGCTCGATATAGGGATACCGCCGGTCCGGCGGCGCGGCGGGAAAACCGACGGTCCAGACCTGCGCCACGCCAGTGGCTATACGACGAGGCCCGCCGTTGACCGAAGCATCGCGTGCGTCGAGGCGCAGCCGCAATCCACCGGCCACCGGCTCTGGGTCACCGGCGACGACGGCGCGCAAGTCGACGCGCTTGCCATGCAAGGAGACCAAGTCGCCCGGCGGCGCCTCGGGGACGACGGCGATACGCGCCGTCCCCGCCAGGAGCGCGGCCATGACAAGCAGCGGCAGCGCGATGGGCGCGTGGACGAGCCGCGCCAACGCATGACCGGAAAGGGCCGCGGCCAGGAGCAGGAGGGCGGGCCCCAGCGGCAGGTGGAGGGCCCGCCCCGCGAACAGGCCCACGACAAGGCCGGCGGCCATCCACGCGAGAGTCGCCATTTCAGTCGCCCACCGTCACCAGGTCGCGCAGGCGGTCGTAAGTGGCCTGGCCGATGCCGTCGACCCGCATCAGGTCGGCGGTGGCGGCGAATGCGCCGTTGGCCTGGCGGTACGCGACAATGTGCTCGGCCAGCACTGGGCCAATGCGCGGCAACGCCTCCAGTTCCGCCGGTGTGGCCTCATTGATGTCGATGGGGAAGAGGACCGCCGTCGATGCGGTGGGAGTTGGGGTAGAGGCCGGGGCCAGCATGGGCGAAGGCGCCGCCGGCGGGAGGGCAAGCCAGAGAATTCCACTGACGCCGGTGAGCGTGAAGAGCGCGATGAGCATGCGGTAGACGGCTTGTTGCCCCATGCGGTTTCCGCTCGCGCCCGCGGATAGTAGACGACGGCGTTCGGAATCATAACGGCGCCTGCTCGCCAGCGCCAGCACGCCCGGGCCGCGAGCGTTTTGGATTGACACCCCATCGCCACGGCGCCGATAATCGCCACGGAAATGCGTGTGACCGCGCCGGGCGCGCACGAGCGTACCGCGGGCGAAGGAGCATGGACGATGGTTGAGCCGGTGGTGTTTCTCGACGGAAAGTACCTGCCTCTCTCGGACGCCAAGGTTGGCATCATGACGCACGCGCTGCACTACGGCACGGGCGCGTTCGAGGGCATCCGGGGCAACTGGAACGCCGACGACAACAAGATGTACATCTTCCGCCTGCGCGAGCACTACGAGCGGATGCTCACTGGCGCGAAGCTCCTGTGGATGAACGTCCCCTACTCGCTCGACGAGCTCTGCCAGATCACCGTCGAGGTGATCGAGCGAAGCGGCTTCACGCAAGACGTCTATATCTGTCCCATGGCGTACAAGGGCGAGGAGGGGGTCGCGAACCTGAACTTGCGCGCCTTGAAAGACTCGTTCATGTGTCTCGCCATTCCCTTCGGCAATTACATCGAGGCGGAGGGCGCGCTGAAGTGCGAAGTGGCGTCGTGGCGGCGCGTGGACGACACGATGATTCCGCCGCGCTTCAAGCTGGCCGGCATCTACCTCAACTCAATCCTCGCGAAGACCGACGCGTTGGCGCGCGGCTTCGCTGAGGCCATCATGCTGAACCAGGACGGCCACGTCTGCGAAGGCACGGGCGAGAATATCTTCTTCGTGCGGGGCAACAGCGTCGCGACGCCAAGCCTCGAAAGCAACGTGTTGCCCGGCATCACGCGCGCCCACCGTCATGGAACTGCTCCAGACCGAGCTGGGCATGCGGGTGGAGGAGCGGCTGGTGGACCGGAGCGAGCTCTACACGTCGGACGAGGTGTTCCTCACCGGCACGGCCGCCCACATTCAGGCCGTGGGCCATGTGGGCCACCGGCCGGTGGGCAACGGCGGCATTGGCCCGGTGACGCGGCGACTGCGCGACCTCTATTTCGGCATCGTTCGCGGGAGGAACCCCAAGTACCTGCACTACAGCACCACCGCGTCGCCGCGTGTGGTCGCGCAGTAGACGGGGCTTGACCACGCCGCGCGATACATCGGCATTGGGCGGCGCCGCGAGCAATCGCCGGGGCGGCCGTACATGACCCCGCTCGCGCGCGACTACCTGCTGCTCGTGTTCATCTCCGCCGTGGGCATCCTGCAACTGGCGGCCGCCAACGCCGACCTGCGCGGGCTGTTGCTGCTGCGGCCGTGGCCCCGCACCTCCCGATGGCTGGGCACTGCCCTCGTGGTGGGCAGCTTCGCGTGGTTCTTCTTTGGCGGGACGCCTCGGAACCTGCCGGACACGGCCGGCGGACTGGACGGCAATGCCCAAGCCCGCTGGTTCGTCGTGGGAACGCTCGGCGCCGCCGTCTTCACCGCCATCGTCACCTCCATCGTGAACGCGCGGTGGGGCATCGATGACGGATGGGACCCCGGCCACAGCCCGTCGCCCCCGGCGGGGCTCACCTGGCTGCGGCGCACCACCTTTCTACGCGCCTTTGGCGCGCGCATGCGCTGGCTCGCAAGGCGGGGCGCCTGATGGACGGTGCTATCGTCGAATGGCTCAACGGCTTCGTCGGGCGATGGGCGATCGTCGATGCCATCGTGCGGGCGTTCGTCAGCGATTACCTCGTCGCCGTATTCGGCGGCCTGCTCATCGTCAGCATCTGGCTCTTGGGGCGGGACAACGAGCAGCGGTTCCACAGCCAGGTCATGAGCATTGTCGGCATGCTGGCGGTGGGCCTGACGAACCTCTCGACGGAGCTGGTGAACTTCTTCTATTTCCGACCGCGTCCGTTTCGAGCGTTCGACCTCGACCTGTCGCTTTTCTATCCGCCGACAGACTCCTCGTTTCCGGCGAATTCGGCAGGCGTGGCCTTCACGATCTCGGCGGTGTTGTTCATGTACAACCGCAAGCTTGGCTGGCTCATGCTCGCGTTCGCGGTCCTGTGGGGCTTCTCGCGCGTGTTCGCGGGTATCCACTACCCAACCGACATTCTCGGCGGCGCGGCCATCGGCATCGTGGTCGCGTTCTTCTCGCTGGGCTTCGTGCGGCTGTTCATTGTCGTTCCGCTCCACGTGCTGCGAATAGCGCGGCTGTTCTACATTGCCTAGGGGCCGGCGGCGTGTGGCGCCAGCGGTTTGTGGCTAGAATGGGCGTCCGCCATGCAGTCGCTACTCGATTTCGCCCGCGAGTTCGTCTTGGTGTTCTTGCCGATGTTCGTCGCGATGGACGCGATCGGCACGCTGCCGTTCGTGCTGACGCTCACGCGCCGCATGCCGCAACGACAGCGCGCGAAGGCGTTGCGCCTCGCGCTGCTCACCGGCGCCGTCATTGGACTGGGCTTCCTCGGGCTGGGGCGGGCGGTATTCACGATCCTCGGCATCACGCTGGAGGACTTCCTCATCGCGGGCGGGCTGATCCTGCTGGTGCTGTCGCTCCGCGAGCTGCTGTCGACGCGGCACGATGTCGAGCCGGTGGAGCCGGACGAGCTAGTGGCGGTGGTGCCCATTGGCACGCCATTGCTGGTGAGCCCGGCCACCATATCCATTCTGCTGCTGTTGAGCGCCCTCCATCCGGTTTGGATGGTCGTGCTGGCATTCGCGCTCAACCTGGCGGTGGCGTGGCCGTTGTTCGCGCAGGGCTCGCGCATCGCGCGCTTCCTGGGCGAGGGTGGCTTGCGGGCGTTCACGCGTGTCGTCTACCTGCTGCTGGCCGCCATCGCCGTGCAGCTCATCCGCCAGGGCGTCACCGCCATGCTCGACGGCATTTAGGGGCGGCGCGGCTCAACGGCGGAACGATATCTTGCGGAAGATCTCGGCGTATTCGCAGCTCACGCCGTTGCCGTTCACCCGCTCCGCGTTGCGACGCGCCCAGCCCTTGATCCACTCCGCGACCTCGTTCGGGTCGCGGGAGAGCTGGCTTTCGTGCCGGGCAAGCGCCTTGGCCTTGATGTCGATGGTGCCGCCGATGTCCGACACCACGTCGGGGTGGTCGCTGCCCCACAGCAGCACGGTGCCCACCTTCCACGACTCCAAGCCCTCGCGTTCTTGCTCTTGGAAGTGCAGGCGATCTCGCGCGTAGGGGTAGCAGGCGTCCAGGGCGGCCTGGCCGGAGACGCGGTGGTCGCGATGGTTATGCATCGCCGTGCGGTGTGGATCGATCGCCAGCACCACATCGGGTTTGAACCGGCGTATCTGGCGGACGAGCTGCTCGCGGAACTGCCACGTGTCTTCCAGCTCGCCGTCGCCGTAGCCAAGGAACACTGCCTCTTGGACGCCGAGCAGCTTCATCGCTTCGCGCTGCTCGCGCTCGCGGATCTCCGCCAGGCGCTCACGCGTCATTCCCGGGTCAGACGTGCCCTTGTCGCCGTTGGTGCACACGACATAGAGGACACGCGTCCCCTCGGCGACCCACTTCGCGATGGTGCCCGCGCACCCCGACTCGCCATCGTCGGGGTGTGGGATGACGAGCATTGCCCGATCAGGCCGTTCGATAAGCTCCATGAACCCTCCGTCGCTTTGTCCGTGGCGCGAAACGCCTTTGGTATGATAGCCGAAGGCCCCGCGTCCGCATCATCGTGAGCGAGCGTCGCATGGCAGCACCAGGCCCGCGCATCCGTGCATTCACGTGGGCCGACCTGCCGGCGCTGGCCCGGCTGCGCGCCGAGCCGGAGGGCCACGAAGGCGATCCTGCTCCCGATTCCATGCAGCGCCTGCGTCGCGACCTGAGCGACCCGGCGCTCGACGCGGAGCGCGACGTGCTGCTCGCCTTCAAGGGCGATGCCCTCGTGGGGCAGGCCACCTTGAACGTCGAGCCCGCCATCGACCGCATTGTCCTCGGCATGACGGCGCACCGAAAGCACGGCCCGAGGGGCGTTCAGGCGGCGCTCGCGCGCGGCGCGGCGGCGCGTGCGCGCGACCTGGGCCTTGCGCGGCTGCAGGTGGACGTGCCGGAAGCGGACGAAGTACTACAGCGGCTGCTCACGCGGCTGCGCTTCGGCCATGTGCGGACGCACCTGCACCTACGGCGCCCGCCGCTGGCGCGCGTCCCCGTCGAGGTGCGGCCGCCGAACGAGCGCACGCGCCTGGCGACCCAGCAGGACGCGCCGGCGATCGCCGCCCTGCAAAATGCCGCGTTCACCGGCTCGTGGGGGTTCAGCCCCAACACGCCGGAGCACATCGCCTACCGGGCATTCGAGCGCGCTCCCGATCCACCCGACGCCATCGTGCTGGTGGAGCGGGACGACGTGCTCGTGGCCTACTGCTGGACGCGGCCGGGCATCGGCGGCGCGCCGGGGTTCATCGGCATGGTGGGCACGCACCCCGCGTTGCAGGGGCAGGGGCTCGGCACGGTCGCGACGGCGGCTGGGGTCAATCACCTGGTCGACCACGGCAGCCGCGAGATCGACATCACCGTCGACAGCGAGAATCCACCCGCGATCAGGGTCTACGAGCGGCTGGGGTTCCGGCGGGCGTGGCGGGCGCTTTGGTACGAGCGGCGGTTCAGTGGCGCGCCTCGCAGGGCGTGACCGGCGGCCGTTCGGCCGCGTGAGCGAGCACGGCGGCGTAGCCGGCATGGAGTCGTCCCGCAGCCTGGTCCCAGTCGAACCTGGCGGCCCAGCGGACGGCGTCGACACTCATGCGGGCGCGCAGCGAGTCATCGCCGAGCACACGACGGAGGGCCTGCGCGTATGCCACCGGCTCGTGCCGCTCCACCAGCAGACCAGTGCGCCCATCGACGACGAGCGAGCGCAAGGCGCCGACCGAAGCGGCGACCACCGGAACGCCGGAGGCCATCGCTTCGAGCGCCACGAAGCCGAACGTTTCGTGCAACGACGGCATCACGACGGTGTCTGATGCCGCGTAATATTCGGGCAACTCGGCCTGCGGCACGGCGGCATGGCGCGTGACGCGGTCGGCGACGCCAAGGTCGGCAGCGAGCCGCAGCAGGCGGTCGGCCTCGCGGTCGTTGGGAGCGCCACCGACCAACAACAGCCGCGTGTTGTGGAGGTCGCGCAGGTGCGGCAGGGCCTCGACGATGAGGTGTGGGCCCTTGAAGCCCTCCAGCCGACCCACATAGAGGACGACGCGGTCGTCCGCGCTGAGGCCGAGCTTGGCGCGGGCGGCGTTGGTTGGGCGTGGCGCGAACATGGCGGTATCGACGCCGCCGGGGGCGACGTGGATGCGCTCGCGAGGCACCTCGTAGAGGCCGCTCACTGTCGCGGCTTCGTCCGGCGTGAACACGAACACGCGGTCCGCGCTCGTCGCGGCCTCGTATTCGCCTTGTATCCGCTCGGGCGACTCCGGCTCGCCGTGAGCCGACTCCTTGACCAGGGCCAGCGTGTGGAACGTGACGACGTGTGGAACGCGCAGGGCTGCGGCAAGCAGCCGTCCCGGCCCGGCCGATAGCCAGTAATGGCTGTGGATGAGGTCGTAGCCCAATTCTTGGCGCCGCACATAGTCGAGCAGACCGCGTTGGAAGTCGGCGAGGTGCAGTGGGAGGTCTTCCTTGGCGATATCTTCCGGGCCGGCCTGAATGTGAATGACGCGGACATGCGGGGCGAGGTCGACGATCCGGGGGCCGGACTCTTCGTGGCTCCGCGTGTAGATATCCACACACACGCCGCGCTCGGCGATCAGCGGCATGAGCTTGCGGAGGTAGACGTTCATGCCGCCGGCCGATCGCATGCCCGGCGTCATGAGCGGGCAGCCATGCACGGACACAATGGCGATGCGGTGCATACCCCCGGCTTCTCCGTTATTGATTATCACGGCGTACCTCGTGCGTGGCGCGGCATCCCCCGCGGAATGGCGTCATCCTAGCGTCGCGCGATGATGCGGTGCAACCGCACATCCTTGCCGCCCAGGTGGTACTTGTAGTGCTCCGGCCCGCGCAGGAAGTCGTAGTAGGTGAGGCCGGACTCAATGGCGTCCCGAATAGTCAACGCCTTCAGCATCAGGCCGACGCTCAGGTCGCGATGGGCTAGCCGGTAGCCGCTGTTATACAGCAGACGACGGCCGGCGTAGTCGAAACAGGTCACGCCGGCGACCCGCTCGCCGTCGAGATCGAGAAAGAAGAGGCGTAGGATGCCGGCGTCGAGCAGGCGCGGCATGACGAGCCGCACGAACCGCTCGCGCCGCGGCACCATGAAGTCGCGCTTCTCCTCGCGGCTTTCGCCCATGAGGTCCAGAAACAGGGTCAAATCGTCATCCAGGGTTTCGGCCGTCGCGCGGACGAGACGGTAGGCGCCGGCGGCGCCGAGGCGTCGTAACTTGCGCCGCAGCTCGTGACGGTCGTGCTTGCCCAGGCTTTGCACGAACTGCTCGAAGTCAGCCGGCAACGGCATGCCCGGAACGACATCCTCGTCCTCGATTGCGACCTCGCAGCCGCGCCGGCGCAGCAGCTCCGGCAGGTGCTCCAGCGTTGGCGACCCCTCCACCACCGATCGCAGGTCGAGAATGCTCCACGCCTCGCTCGCGAGGCAGGAGTCGAGGTCGTGGAAGAAGGAGGCCGGGTTGTTGTCACCGACGATGAAATCGTGGTAATCGAACAGGTCGGTGTCGCCGACGAACGTGATTGTGTCGCCGTTACGGACAAGGGGCGCGATGCCGTTGGGGACGTGCTCGCCGCCAAGGGTCAGCACGCACTCCTCGCCAGCGTCGCCGCCGAACACCTCCCACCACGTGCCCTGCCACAGGGGGGTGAGGAAGACGTTAGCCCTCGGTTGTCGATCCAGCATCGCCTGCCACACGGGCGCGACGGATGCGATATTGGTGCGAGCGGCGGAACAGGTCAACAGTCCACCACCTTATCGGTTGGATGATCGAGCGGCGGCGCACCGACTAGCGCTTCGCCGAGCCCGCCCGCTCGAGGTTCAACACCTTCGCCACGGCCTCCAGGTCCGGGGTCGCCTCTTCCAGCGGCGTGTTCGTGACCTGGTAGACGATGTCGGGGTCCTTCAGCCCGTTGCCGGTCAAGACGCAGACGACCGAACTCTGCCGGAGGTCCAGCCCTTGCCGGACGTTCTTCATCAGCCCGGCGACACACGCCGCCGATGCCGGTTCACAAAAGATACCTTCTCGACGCGCAAGTAGTCGATAGGCCTCGACGATTTCGTCGTCGGAGACGGTGGCGATGTCGCCGCCGGACTCATCGCGGGCGCGCTCGGCGCTTTGCCAGCTGGCTGGGTTGCCGATGCGGATGGCGGAGGCGATGGTGTTGGGCGAATCGACGCGCTTACCGGTCGCGATGGGCGCCGCGCCTTCGGCCTCCCAGCCCATCATGCGCGGGGCGTGTTCCGTCTTGCCGAGCGCTCGATATTCCGTGAAGCCGCGCCAGTAGGCGGTGATGTTCCCGGCGTTGCCTACCGGAATGTAGAGATGGTCGGGCGCGTCGCCCAGCGCGTCCACGATTTCGAAGGCGGCGGTCTTCTGGCCCTCGATGCGGTGCTGGTTGACCGAGTTGACGAGACTGATGGGGTACTCGTCGGCGAGGCCGCGGGCGACCTCAAGAGCGCGGTCGAAGTTACCACGGATCATGACGATGCGCGCGCCGTAGGCTATGGCCTGGCTCATCTTGCCCATCGCCACGTTGCCCTTGGGCACCAGCACCACGCAATGCATGCCGGCGGCCGCGCCATACGCGGCGGCGGCGGCGCTGGTGTTGCCGGTGGAGGCGCAGAGAATGGTGTGATGCCCCGCCTCCTTGGCCTTGGCGACCGCCACCACTATGCCACGGTCCTTGAACGAGCCGGTTGGGTTGCAGCCCTCCAGCTTGAAGTATAGCTCCTTGATGCCCAGGTCGCGCTCAAGGAATTTGGAGCGCACCAGCGGCGTTTCGCCCTCGCCCAGCGTGAGGCGCGGCGTGGCATCCGTCATCGGCAGATATTGTCCGTAGCGCAACAGCACGCCGACGCCCATCCCATGTCCTCTTGCCCGGCCAAGCGCGAGCCAGGCGTTTATTCCGTGTCTTCGACCCGTATCAGGTTCGCGACCTCGCGCACGACATCCAGCTTCCCGAGGAGGCGCACCGCTTCTTGCACGTCCGCCTCGCGCGCCGCGTGCGTCGTCACCACGATCTCCGCCACGCCATCGGCATGAATGGTCTCTTTCTGGATGACGCCGGCCAGGCTCACCTGCAAGTCGCCCAGCACTTTGGTGACCCGCGCCATCACACCCGGCCGGTCGAACGCCCGTAACCGCAGATAATACTTCGTCCGCAGATCGGCCATCGGCTGCACCGGCAGCACCCGGTCGATGCGGGGCGCCGCGGGCACGCGGCCGCCACTGGCGACGGCCTCGGCTATCCTCAGGATATCGCCCATCACGGCGCTCGTCGTGGGTAGGGAGCCGGCGCCTGGGCCTTCGAACATCGCCCAGCCTACCAGGTCGCCTTCCAGCTCGACGGCATTCAGGACGTCATCGACCTTGGCGAGCGGCCTGGCAAGCGGCACCATGGCCGGGTGGACACGGGCCTCGACGCTGCCGTTCACACGCTTGCCGATGGCGAGGAGCTTGATGGCGTAGCCTAGCTCGGCGGCATAGCGGAAGTCGGCGGCGGTCACCTTGCGGATGCCTTCGCGGAAGACGTCGGAATCGCGCACCGTGGTCTGGAACGCCAGCGATGCGAGGATCGCCAGCTTATAGGCGGCGTCGATGCCGTCCACGTCGTTCGTGGGATCGGCTTCCGCGTAGCCAAGGTGCTGCGCCTGGCGGAGCACGTCGGCGTAGTCGAGGCCTTCGTGCGCCATGCGGGTGAGCATGTAGTTCGTGGTGCCGTTGATGATGGCGTGCACGGCGGTCAGGTCGTTCGCCAGCAGATCGCTCAACAGCGGGCCGATGATGGGTATGCCGCCGCCGACGCTCGCCTCGAACCGCAGGCTGACCCCGTGCTCGGCGGCATGGGCGAACAGTTCCGGGCCATGCTTCGCCAGTACCTCTTTGTTGGCGGTGACGACGTGCTTGCCGGTATGGAGCGCCCGCTGGATGTAGTCGAAGGCGGGCTGCTCGCCGCCCATCGCCTCGACGACGATGGCAATGCCGCGGTCGGTCAGCAGATCGTCGGCATTGGAGGTGACGTGAACGTCGCGCGGCAGCGATGGCCGCACCTTCGTCGCGTCGCGCACCAGGACACGCTTGAGGCGCACCGGCGCCCCGACGTGAGCCTCGATGCGCCCGGCCTTCTCGTGCAAGGCCGTGGCTACGCCCGAGCCGACGACGCCCACACCCATGAGCCCGATGCCGATGTCTTGCGCCTGGGCCATGATCCACTCCGTCGAATCGAAGGCTTGACGGGAAATCCCTACACGCGGCTGATGACCCAGGCCGCGTCGGAATCGTCGAAGTTGTACCTGCTCACGTGGTCACTCCACTGATCGGCGTACCATTCGTCGGCCGCGATGCCGCCCAGGATGGCGCGGAACTTATCCTGCACCGGCTGGGTGGCGGGGCCTTCGACCACCTGTATGATCATGGAGCCGAACTGGGTCTGAACCGGTCCGACGAGGGCGCCCGCTTCCGCGGCGAAGAACCGGTCATCGAGCTCGGTCAGAATCCCCTTCGGGAACCAGCCCACATCGCCGTTGGAGTCAGCGTAGGTGGTGTCGCGGTTGAGGCTGGAGGCGACTGCCTCGAATGCCTCGCCGTTGTCGAGCCGTTGCTTGGCCTTCTGCGCCCCGCCGGAGTCCTGGGCGACGATCCACTTGAGGCGCACTTGCTCCATCTCGGCGGGCTGGACGCTTTCAAAATGCTGACGCACCAGTCGCGCGTTGATGCTGCTCCGCAGCCACTCGACATAGGCCTCCTCGGTCACGTCGAAGGCGGCGAGAAATTTCGTGTACCGCTCCCTGCCCTCGGGGGTCAGGGCCGCTACGGGGGCGTCGTCGCCGTCGCTCGAATCGGTGGCGGGCGCCGGGTTGTATGGCCTACGCGGCCACAGGCTGGCAAGCTCTAGGTCGATATCGACCTGCTGGGCGGAGACGCCAAGGGAGGAGGCCTGCCAATTGTAGATTTTCGCGCGGACGGCCTGGTCGAGCGCCAGGCGTGGGTCGACATTCGCATTGCCGGTGGTCATGGCGTAGAGACGCACGTATTCCGGCACGTCGCGCAGGCGTATCTCCTCGTCGCCGACTTGGGCGACGACGCTGCGCGGCGGTTGGTAGACATTGAAGAAGAACCCGGCCGTCACCAGGAGGATGACGAGCGCGCCCACGACGCCGGAAGCCAGCATTATGGCGCGCCGGACGTTCTGCTCGCGCTCGCGCTCCGCGATGTTTTGCTTGCTGCCGATGGGCGGCGCGTGGCGGCCTCGGACGGCCTGACGGCGCTGACGCATCTAAACCTCTTTCGCGACGCGCGAGGGGTGCCACGGCGTCAGGGCGTCCATGCAAGGGAAAACGTGCTGGTGGCAGACCATGCTATGCCGGAGGGGCAGCCTGGGCCGGTGCCGTGGGCTGTTCGGCGGTTGGCGCCGCGGGCGGCGGAGCCGGGGCAGGAACGCTCGCGGGTGCCGGAGCGCTGCCGTATGGGCGAGGGCCGCCGGGGCGCGGGGGACGGTCGGGGCGCTCGCGGCGGCCGCGGTAGGCATCGCCGCGCGACAGATCCATCTGGCTGTGGCTGCCGGTGTAGGGCAACATGGCGAGGTAGCGGGCGCGCTTAACGGCCTGAGACAGCATGCGCTGGTAGCGGGCGCGCGTGCCGGTCTTGCGGCTGGACTCGATCTTGCCCCACTCGGAGATGAACCGGCGCAGGATGGGGACTTCCTTGTAGTTCGGCTCGATCTTCTCGGCCGAGAAGAAACAAACCTTGCGGCGGGGGTAAAAGCGGCGTCCGCCCTCCTTGCGTCGTGGGCGTCCAGCGTTCGTGCTCAACTCGTGCTCCTTCGCTTCCTCTCGGATCGATCGCTGTTTGGTTGTCGTTTAGAACGGCAAATCGTCAGGGGTGGAGGCGTCGTCGCCTCCGGCGGCACCTTCACGGCCTTCGCCGCTTTCGCCAGTGATGGGCCGGTCTAGGAACAATACGCGCTCGGCGATGATTTCGTTTCGGAAGCGCGTCTGTCCGTCCTGTCCCTGAAACGAATGGCTGTGCAGTCGGCCTTCCACGTAAGCGCGGCGTCCCTTGGTGAGGTACTGGTTGCATTGCTCGGCGAGGGCGTTCCAAGCGACGATGGTGAACCACTCGGTCTCTTGGCGGCGCTGGCCATCTTGCGTGTTATAGCTGCGGCTGGACGCAAGCCGGAACGACGTGACCGGATTCCCGTTCGGCGTGTAGCGCATCTCGGGATCCGTTCCGACGTTACCGATGACCATGATTTTGTTCAGGCCGACCATGCATTCCTCACGCCTGGGCGGGTGCCGCCTCGGGCTTCGCCTCTTGCTTCTTGTTCTCGGGTTGCTGCTTCGGTTCCTTGCGGGTCACGAGGTAGCGAATCACATCCTCCGTCAGGTTGAGGATGTTTTCGAGGTCCTTGGCATGCTGCTTGTCGCCGAGGGTGAACTCCGTGAGGTGGTAGAAGCCCTCGCCATGGCGGCCGATCTTGTAGGCCAGCCGACGCTTTCCCCAGTGTTCGTCGTGCGTGATCTCGCCGCCCTGGTCGGCCACGAAGCGCTTCACTTTGTCCTGCACGAGGCCGACGCGCTCTTCAGTGGCCTCGGGCGTGATCAACAGAACCAACTCGTAATGGCGCACCGTTCCTCCCACGGTCAAACGGATAAAGCCTGGCCTCCGCGCCAGACAAAGAGCAAGTATAGCAGAGCGCCGTCCGCTTGCTCAACGGCCAATTCGCGCGAACACGCCAGGGCCGGCCCGCCTCACAGCTTCCGCAGCCTCGGCGATCCAACATTGGTGACGACGGTGACGGCCAGCAACGCGACGCCGTTGACGATTAGCGCCGCGCCGACGCCAATGATGCCCGCCAGGAAGCCCATTTGCAGGTGCCCGAGCGGCGCGGTGCCGAGCGCGAAAATCCACGCGCCCATGGCTCGTCCGTGCAGGTGGTCGCGGACGCTCAGTTGCATGAGGCTCTGCGTGAAGATGTCCGACAGGGCCGACGCGCCGGCGACGACGGTGAGCGTGACCGCCGCGGCGGCGAACATGGGCGAGAGGCCGAGCAGGACGGTGGACAGCCCGAAGGCGTATAGGATGAGCAGGTATGCCCGTCCCTTTTGGCGAATGTCGCCAACGGCGGCGAGGCCAATGCTCGCCAGGATGCTGCCGATGGCGCGGAAGGCGTGGAGCGCGCCCAGGTCCGCCTCGTCGCCATCCAACACGTCGCGCACGAGGGCCGGCAGGGCCGTGGCGAATGAGAAACCAAATATCTCGACCGCGCCCGTCAGCGCGACGAAGAGCATGAGCGTGCGATTCACGCGTATCTCACGCGCGTAATCCCGGAAGTTCCGCAGGATAGGCTGGGCTTGGCCGGACGCCAGGCCGGGGGTGCGGATCAACAGCAGCAGGCCAAGCGCGATGGCGTGCCCTGCCGCGAGCGCGAACAGGGCAAACTCCGGGCCCCAGGCGTCGCTGATGCGGCCGGCGACCAGGGCGCCACCGAGGTTGCCGAGGCGCTGCCCGACGTTGAGCAACCCAAGGCCGGGGAGGAAGTCGTGCCGGCCGACGATGTCATAGCTGAAGCTGAGGCGCACCGGCTGCACCATGGCGGTGAACGCGCCGGCGGCGAAGGTCATGGCGAGCAGGTGCCACAGTTGGGCCTCGCCGGAGCCCACCAGCAAGCCCATGCCGAGGTAGGTGACGGCAAGCCCCGCCTCGATCGCCCGCAACATCCGGCGGCGGTCGAGCCAGTCGGCGAGGGCGCCGGCCGGCAGGCCGAACAGGAGCAGTGGAAGGAAGTAGATGGCGAGGGTCACGCCGACGAGCCGCGAGTCGCCCGTCATCTGCAGCACGAGCCAGCCGACGACCACCTGCTGCCCGGCATTGCTCACGCCCAGGAAGACACCGGACGACCAGAGCAGCCGGAAGTCACGCACACGCAGCGCGGGCGATGCTCCGACCCCGCGCAGACGGCGAAGAAAGCCCGGATTCGGGCTTGACGGCGGCGCGGACTCTGGCATAGGTCGGCGGCACCCCCAACGTGCGGCTGGAGGTTACGCCTTCCTGGCGATGCGCGGCAACGGGCGGCGGCTACCTAGTAGTCGAGGCCTGGCACCGGAAACTTGGAGGTTAGCGCCATCACCTCGTCACGGACGGCCTGCTGGACATTCGAGTCTCCGCGGTGGTTCAACACGCGCACGATGAGGCGCGCGACGGCGCGGCACTCGTCTTCCTTGAAGCCGCGCGCGGTGACGGCCGGCGTGCCCAGCCGCAGTCCGCTGGTGACGCGCGGCGGGCGTGGGTCGTTGGGGATGGCGTTCTTGTTGACGGTGATGCCCACCTGGCCGAGCACCTCTTCCGCCTCTTGGCCGGTGGTGTCGATGGGGTTGAGGTCCACGAGCATCAGGTGGTTGTCGGTGCCGCCCGACACGATGCGGAGGCCCTGCGATTGGAGCTCCGTCGCCATGGCGCGCGCGTTCTTGACGACCTGGTGGGCGTAGTCCTTGAACTCGGGCTGCATGGCCTCGCCGAAGCACACCGCTTTCGCGGCGATGGCGTGCATGAGCGGGCCGCCCTGTGCGTAGGGAAACACCGCCTTGTCCACGTTGCGCCGGCGCGCCTCGGTGGAGAGGATGAACGCGCCGCGCGGGCCGCGCAGCGACTTGTGCGTGGTGGAGCTGACGACGTCGGCGTAGGGCACGGGCGATGGGTGAGCGCCGCCCGCGACGAGTCCGGCGATGTGGGCCATGTCCACCATGAGCAGCGCGCCGACCTCGCCGGCGATGGCCTTGAGGCGGGCGAAGTCGATGGTGCGGGGGTAGGCGGTGTAACCGCCGACGATGAGCTTCGGCTTGTGCTCGCGCGCCAGCTTGGCGATGGCGTCGTAGTCCAGCGTCTCCGTCTCCGGGTCGACGCCGTAGGCCACGAACTTGTAGAGCTTCGCCGAGAAGTTGACAGGGCTCCCGTGGGTGAGGTGGCCGCCCTGGTCCAGCCGCAGGCCCATGACCACATCGCCCGGCTCGATGATCGCGGCATAGGCGGCGAGGTTGGCCTGCGCGCCCGCGTGCGGCTGCACGTTGGCGTGTTGCGCGCCGAACAGTTCCTTGGCGCGGTCGATGGCCGCTTGCTCGACCACGTCAACGTATTCGCATGACCCATAGTAGCGGCGCCCGGGATAACCCTCGGCGTATTTGTTGGTGAGCGCCGAGCCCTGCGCCTCGAGCACCGCCCGGCTCGCGTAATTCTCGGACGCGATGAGGACGATGTTACGCCGCTGCCGGTCGACCTCATTCTGGATGGCCTGCGCGACGAGGGGGTCTTGCTTGAGGAGGGCTGACAGGGGAAGCGTCGTGGTCATGAAGACTGCCTATCATGCGGCGCATGGTGACGTGCCGCGCGGGGTGATGGCGAAAGTGTAGGCGAGGCGCTCCGCAGCGTCAATGAAGCGGGCGCGTCGAAGGTGCGGGCGGGATGAGGCGGGGCCTCGTCTTCGACGCGGCCCCGCCCGAGCGTCCTGGTTTAGCCGGCGGCGACCGGTGGGTCTTGGCGCTTGGCCTGTCGGGCCAGTTGCGCCGCCACGTCCTCGGTCGGCTTGATCCGGCCGTCCTTTATCGCCTGGTGGTAGTGCGCGCGAGAGACGAGCTCCATCGGCACGTCTTCCGCGGGGAAGTTGCCGGGGTTGCGGAACTGGTACTCGGCCTTGCGCCCGCCGAACGCCTTCGTGACGACCAAGCGGCGCCACTGCACCACCTCGGCGTCAGTGCGCGACAGGAACTCCGGCGTGTCGTACCGCTGGTTGTTCATCACGCTGTTATCTTGCATGGAGAAGTTCCACTCGATCATCCAGCGGTGGTAAATGTAGTAGAGAACCGTGTGCCACCAGCGCTGGAGCCCGTTGCGCGGTCGCGTGCAGTGGTAGTACCACAGCCGCGAGAGCTTCTCCTCCACCGGCACCACCATGCGGGTGTAGAGGTCGTAGGCGAACTCCGCGCGAAACATGCCCGGCAGGTGATGGCCGCCGGACCAGCGCGGCGAGCGCGCCGAGGGCACGTTGCGCTGCGCGCCCATCACGTTCCACTTCAGCGCCCACGTCCACAGCCGGCGCCAGTTGCTCTTGGGCCATCTCCAGCCGTTCGGGTAGTGGTCGAAGTAGGCGTTCTTGTCGCTGGGGGTCATTCTGCCGACCTTCGTCACGTCACCCGCGAAGCCGTTGGCGACGTAGACGGGATATTCGCCCGCCGCGACGCGGGAGTAATACTCGCCGCGCAACACCACCAGAGCGTTGCGGTGCAGGTAATTCACGTGGGCGTCCATTGAGTTCTCAAGGGCGACCTCCCAGTTGCAGGTCCAATAGCCCTCGCCGAACAGGATGAGCGAGTCGTCGTCGAAGAACTCCTCGGGCACGTCCTCCTCGATCGGGGCGGACTGCTCTTCGCCAATCCAGACGAACACCATGCCCTTGAGGGTGCGGGTGGGGTACTTCTTGGCCTCGGTGCCGGGCTTCCCGCAGACGCGAGACTCCGGCCCCTCGCTCAACACCGCGACGTTGCGGCCTTCCTCGTCGAAGACCCAGCCGTGGTAAGGGCAGGCGACGGTGCCGGCCCAGTGGACATGGCCCTCGGAGAGGCGGGCGCCGCGGTGAGGGCAGATGTCGGTGAGGGTGACGGCCTCGCCCCGCTTGTCGCGGAACACGACGAGGTCTTCACCGAGGAGCCGCAGCTGGATGGGCCGGCGCTTCGGCACGCGCTTCGCCGTGATCAATGGATACCAGTAGTTCCGCAGCCCCAGCTTGGGAATCAGATGGCGGATGTCGCCATTCAGGTTCGGCACCTTCTCGGCGCCGGACATCGGTCCTTGACCAGCAGCCCTTTGCACGACGTCGACCATGGCTTTTCATCTCCCCGGCAATTGCAATCGGATTTCGCCAACCACGGGTCCGAAGCGGTCGAGCCATCACTATACGTGAGCGCACGGATGTGCGGTATGCGGCGGCGGCGATTTGTCGCGACTGAGACAAATGTGGCAGGGGTGGCATGCGAATCGCGCGCCGTCCGAACGGTCACCGCTCCTCGCGCGCGAATGCCACCGCCGCGACCTCGACGGCGCCGCCGCGCTTCAGCGCCCATGCCGCCGCGCTCATCGTGCTGCCGGTGGTCAGCACGTCGTCGACCAGCAACAGGCGCATGCCCGCCGTGCCGTCGGCGCCCGGCTCGAAGTCGTAGGCCACGTTGGCCCAGCGCGCGGCATGGCCCGGGGCCTTGACCTGCGAGCGGCCGCTTTGAACCCGCACGAGCGCGCCGGCGAGCACGGGCAGCCCCAGGAGGGCGCCGAGCGCATCGGCCAGCAGGGCCGCCTGGTTGTAACCGCGGTCACGCAGGCGCTTGGCGTGGACCGGCATCGGCACGATGGCGTCGGCCGACACCCGCCGCTGGCGGACGGCGACGGCCATGTGCCCGGCGAGCGTGGGAGCGATGGCGCGGACGTGCCGGTACTTGAGGGCGTGGACCGCGTCGCGTGCGGCGCCCATGTAGCGGCATGCGACCGTGGCGCTGTCGAACGCGGGCCGCCGCACCGCGCAGCGCGCGCAGACGCCGGGCCAGCCCAACTCGGCGCACGATGGGCAGCGCGGCTCGGATGGCTTGGCCTCGGCGGCGCACCGGTCGCACAGGAAGGTGCCGCTCATGCCGCAGCCGACGCACCGCGCCGGGTGCAACCCTTCGCCAAGACGGCGCCAGATGGCTGAAAGGAACGGCATGGCGACGGCACCGACGCCCTTGGTAATCTGGTGCGGCGATGATACGAGCCGTGTTCTTCGATTTCTATGGCACCCTGGCGGGCTGGCAGCCGGCGCCGGAGCGCGTGCAGCACGAGGCCTGCGCGGCCGAGGGCTTAGACGTGCCGGAGGCGGCGCTGGCGAGGGCGTACCGGACAGCCAACGACTACATGGACGCGGAAAACGCGCGAAAGCATATCGCCACGCGCTCGCCCGTCGAGCGCGACGCGTTCTTCACGGAGTACGAGCGTCGGCTGCTGGAGGCGGCGGGCGCCGCGGTGCCGCCAGAGCAGGCGGCGCGCATCTGGGAGCGCGTGGCGAAAGCGCCGAAGGCCATCGGCCTCTATCCGGAGACGCTGCCGGCACTGGAGGCATTGCGGAGTGTCGGGCTCACGCTGGGGGTCATCTCGAACATGGACATCGGGCTGAGCGACACGTTGGCGCGCCTTGGCATCGCCCCGTATCTATCGGCGAGCGTGTCGAGCGGCGAGGTGGGCATCAGCAAGCCGCACGTCCGCATTTTCGAGGCGGCGCTGCGGAAGGCGGGCGTCGGGCGCCGCGAGGCGCTGCACGTTGGCGACGGCTACGACTCCGACATCGTGGGTGCGCGCAACGCCGGCATCGCCGCGCTGCTGCTGGTCCGCGATGGGCACCTCCCGCCCGGCGGCGTGCCGGCGGTCGCCTCCCTACTCGATGTGCTGCCATACCTGCGCGCCAACGAACTCGTCCCTTGAGACGGGGCCGCGGCGTGTCCCGCGGACGCAATTGTGATAGGCTGTGTTCGCGGCGCCTTCGCCCGCACATTTCCCCACTTGAAGTTGCATGGCTTACCAGATTTACTTCGCCGACCTGCGGGATGAGAACCAAGCTCTCCTCCTGACGCTGTTGCGTCTCAAGGAGGAGGCCGGACGGTTGGAACCGGAGGAGGCCGCGTTGCTTTCGACCATGCGCGGCCCCATCGCCTACACGCGCCCCGTGTCCGAAGTGCCGGACCGCGACGCCGATGGCGAGGCCACCGCTCAACCGCACCGCCGTCAAGGTGGCTTCCGCCGCCGCAGCAACGGCCGACAACACCACCCCAGCAGCTAGCCCGCGCCGGCGGCCGTTAGCTCGGGCAACGCATGTTGGAACGCTCGCAGGCGTTCCAACACGGCGAGTAGTGCCTGCCCCCAGAGCACGCGGTTGCCCTCCAACGGCAGGTGCAGCTGTTGGTTGCCCACTTTCACGCCATGGCCCAGCGCCTTTTCCAGCGGAATGCGGGCGCCGCCTATCTCGTCGCGCAGCTTCAGCGTCACGCGATCACTCGACCGATTCACCGCTTCGACGCGGGCCAGCCTCGCCAGAACGCGCACCCGCACCGTGTAAACGAGGTGGTAAATGTCCTCCGGCAACTGGTGCCCGAAGCGGTCGCGCAGGTCCTGCGTCAACGCGTCCACGTCTTCGACCGTCCGCGCCTTCGCCATCTGCTGATAGATCGCCATGCGGGTGGGCATGTGAGCCACAAGCGCCTCCGGTATCGCGGCGGGCAACCCAAGATCGACCTGCGGATCGGGCGTGCCATCGACGGGCTGCGGGGCGCCACGGCCCTGGGCTTGCAGCTCGCGCACGGCCTCGCCAAGCAACCGGGTGTAGAGGTCGAAACCGACGGCGTGTATTTGTCCGCTCTGCTCCGCGCCGAGAATGTTGCCAGCGCCGCGGATCTCCAGGTCCTTCATGGCGATGCGGAAGCCGGCGCCGAGTTCGGTGGCGGCCACGATCGTCTGCAAGCGTCGTTGGGCCGTGTCCGTGAGTTTGCGGCCGCGCGGCACGAATAGGTAGGCATAGCCGCGCAGCGACCGCCGGCCGATGCGCCCGCGCAGCTGGTAAAGCTGGGCCAGCCCCAGACGCTCCGCATGGTCGACGATCAGCGTGTTCACCGTCGGAATGTCGAGGCCCGATTCGATGATGGTGGTGCACACCAGCACGTCGGCCTCGCCGTCGGCGAACTCGGCCATCACCCGCTCCAGCTCCTCTTCCGCCATCTGACCGTGCGCGATGGCGACGCGGGCCTCCGGCACCAGCTGGCGGATGTGGTCCGCCTCGAGGTCGATGCTTTTCACGCGGTTATGCAGGTAGAACACCTGCCCGCCGCGGTCCATCTCGCGAAGGATGGCCTCGCGCACGAGGTCGTCGGAGTGCTCGGCAAGGAAGGTCTTGATCGGCTGGCGCTCTTGCGGGGCGGTCTCGATGGTCGAGATGTCGCGCACGCCGGACATCGCCATGTAGAGCGTGCGCGGGATGGGCGTCGCGGTGAGCGTGAGGACATCGACCTGCTTGCGGAGGTCGCGCAGGCGCTCCTTGTGGTTGACGCCGAACCGGTGCTCCTCGTCGATGATTACGAGGCCAAGGTCGCGGAAGGCGACATCCTTCTGCACCAGGCGGTGCGTGCCAATGACGATATCGGCCTCGCCCTTCTTCAGCCTCTCGATCACCTCGTCCTGCTCGTGGGGCGATCGAAAGCGGCTCAACGTCTCGATGCGTGCGGGGAACGTCCGCAGGCGCTCGGTGAAGGTGGCGTAGTGCTGCTGGGCCAGCACCGTGGTGGGCACGAGCACCGCTACTTGCTTCCCGTCCATCACCGCCTTGAACGCCGCGCGCAACGCCACCTCGGTCTTTCCGTAGCCAACATCGCCGCAGACGAGGCGGTCCATCGGCTTGACCTGCTCCATGTCCGCCTTCACCTGATCGATGGCTGCGGCTTGGTCGGGCGTTTCCACGTACGGGAACGCATCCTCCATCTCGCGCTGCCACGGCGAGTCAGGACTGAAGGCGTGGCCGTCGGCCATCTCGCGCTGGGCATAGATCGCCAGCAGGTCGACGGCGAGCTTCTTGGTCGATTCCCTGGCTCGCGCGACGGTCCGGCTCCACTCCTGGGTGCCGAGGCGGGTGGGCGACGGCTGCGCCTCGTCGCCGCCCATGTACGCAGACACACGATCGAGGTGCTCCATCGGCACGTAGAGCTTGTCGCCCTCCGCGTACTCCAGCACGAGGTATTCGCGTGGCGCGCCATCTTGGCCTGCCTGCTGCGACGTGGTGCCGACGAAATTGCCAATGCCGTGGTCGATGTGGACGACGTATTGGCCGGGCGTCAGCTCCTCGATCGCCAGGCGTTGATGGGCCGGCACCCGCGTGCGCGCGCGCGTCGGGCGGCGCTTGGCGGTGCCGAATAGCTCCGCGTCCGACAGCAGGTTCAGCACCGGCGTCTCGGTCTCCTCGTCCAACAGCAGCGTCCACCCGGACGCGACGCCGCCGTGCACGATGGTCACCTCGCCGGGCTGGGGCGCCGACTTGAGATCCCGCTCCTCGTGGGCGCCAATGCCGGCGTCGCGCATTAACTCGGCGATGCGCTGTGAATATTGCGTCGCGATGACGGTGGGGTGCAGCCGGTTGAGACGCGGCGCTTTCGCCAGGTCCTCAAGGCGTCCGGAGAAGTTGGGCGCGCCGGTGAACGGCAATCGCACCACGTCGTCGCCATCGGTCGCGTGATAGCGGGTAAGGTCAACCCGTCCGGGCAGGGCGTCGAGTTGCGCGCGAACGCTGGCCCAGTCCGCCATGCTCGATGGGAAGCCGATGGGCAGCTCGCCGCGCTCCTGCTTCGCGAGGCGCAGCTTGGCGGCCTCGGCCTCCCAGTGGCGCGCGGCTTCCTCCGCCTCGGCTGCTTCGGCGAGCACGACCAGCGCGTCGCCGCCGGGCTTCACGAAGTCCAACAATGTATGCCGGTGGAAAAAGCCGGCATAGAACGACGCGTTGTCCATCGACAGGCCCGACAGCAGCTCGGCGAGGTCGTCATCGACGCGGTCGCGCTCGGCCGTCTTGGCGTTCGAGAAGTCGAGGGCGCGTACCGCCTCGTTAATGGCGGCACTGTCGGACAGCGCGGGTAACACCTCGGCCGCCGGCAACACGGTTAAGGACTTGAGCTCGCCGGTCGACCGCTGCGTGCGGATGTCGAAGCGG
The DNA here is from genome assembly GCA_016872415.1 of SAR202 cluster bacterium. Lineage (GTDB taxonomy): Bacteria > Chloroflexota > Dehalococcoidia > Lucifugimonadales > Australimonadaceae > VGZX01. The sequence goes on from VGZX01000009.1 coordinate 29,022, forward strand.
CGTATGGAGTCGACGCGGTCGCCCCAAAGCTCGATGCGGGCGGGCTCGGCCTGGCCCGGCGGAAAGATGTCGATGATGCCGCCACGCCGCGACATGGTCCCCGGCTCCTCGACGGCTGGCTCGATGCGGTAGCCCATCTTGGCCCACCGTTGGAGCAGCGGTTCCAGCTGGAGCTTCTGGTTCAGGGCCACCGTGTGCGTCTGCGCGTCGAGCAAGCCGGGGCTCAACGTGCGCTGCATCAGCGCCATGACCGACGCGACGATCAGTGGCGGCGATGACACGCCGTGGCCGCGGATGGCGCCGAGCGCGCTGATGCGCTGGTGCGTCGTCGAGGCGTCCAGCGCCAACCGTTCGTAAGGCAACACCTCGGACTCGGCGAAGTGGAAGATCGCATCGTCCTCGCCGCAATAAGCCTCCAACTGCTCCAACAGCTTACGCGCGTCGTCGGGGCGCGGGCACACCACTAACATGGGCCGGCCAAGGTGCCGCCACAGCGAAGCAAGCACGTAAGGCTTGGCGGAATCCAAGAGCGACACCCGCCGCGAGCCCCCCAGGCGGAGTGCCTCGATCAATGCGCGATATCGCGGGACGGGACGCAGGCTGTCGAACAGGCCGGAAAGGCTCACGGTTTGCAACCTCGATCAACGCGCAAAAGGGCGGCCCCGCCACAGCGACGGGCCGCTCGTCCGGTGCGCTTACGTTTCGACGAACGCGGACAACAAGGTGCATTGTACCATCGTGTGACCGGCATCCGAGCGCCCCGAAGCCATTGGAGATCGCGGCGCCCATGACCGAGACGGCCTCGGCGGCCAGCTACACCGTCTTCGCGTACCGCGCGCCGGGGTGGGTCACTTTCCAGCCGTGGCGGGCCGCCATCGCGTCCCAAAAGTCCTGGGCTTCCAGGCTGGCGCCGTCGACGACGGCGGCGAGCCGCTTGGCGCCGCGACGGCGCAAGTAGCGCTCGGCCTCGTTCACCAGCGCCGTGGCGATGCCGCGCAGCCGGTATCGGGGGTGCACCGCCAGCCGATAGACGTTGCCACGCCACCCGTCGAACGCCGCGATGACTCCGCCCACGATGCGTCCATCTGTCTCGGCGACGAGCACATCGGCGGCGCGTCCGTCGAACAGCGGCGCGACGCCTTCCGGGCTGTCGGTGTGCGTCGCGCGGGCGGACTCGCGCCACAGCGCCAGCAGGTCAGGAATCTCGCGGCGCGAACACGGCCGGATGACGATGGCTGCTTGCACGACGGCCCTCCCGCAGCAGGCCAGCGGTGCTGGATGATGCGATACAATACGCCATTATCCGGTGCGCGGCCGCGCCCGCCGAAAGAGCAACCGCATGTCCGTTCCGGCCGCCGGCAAGGCAGCCATTCACCAGCTACCCGCCATCGCTTACAAGCGGATCGTGGTCAAGGCGGGAACCAACGTCCTCACGAAGCGGACCCCGAAACTCTCCGCCGAGGTGATGTCCAACCTTGTCGGCCAAATCGGCGCCGTCCGCAGGATCGGCGCGCAGGTCATCCTGGTCACATCCGGCGCCATTGCCGCCGGCCGCGAGGCGCTGGGCGCCCCGCACGACGGCAAAGCCGTGCCCATCCGCCAGATGCTCGCCGCCGTCGGCCAAAGCCGCTTGATGCACACCTACCAAGAGCTTTTCTCGCGCGACGCCACCGTCGTGGCGCAGGCGCTTCTCACTCGCCACGACGTCGAGGACCGCGTCGGCTACCTCAATGTGCGGCGGACGCTCGACGGCCTGCTCAACGCCAACGTCGTGCCGATCGTCAACGAGAACGACGTGGTCGACACCGAGGAGATCGGCCAGGAGCGTTTCGGCGATAACGACACGCTTTCGGCACTCGTCGCCAACCTCATCGACGCCGACCTGCTCATCATGCTCACCGACACCGGCGGGCTCTATACCACCGACCCGAACCGGGACCCGAACGCGCGGCTCATCCCGCGCGTGGAGCGCATCGACGCGAGCATCATGGCGCTGGCCGAGGCACATCGCAGCACCGTGAGCCGAGGCGGCATGGCATCGAAGCTGCAAGCCGCGAAGCGCGCCACCGCCTCTGGCGTGACCGTCGTTATCGCGGCCGGGACGGAGTCCGACGTGGTCACGCGGGTCGCGGCCGGCGAGCCGGTGGGCACCCTGTTCCTGCCCACCGCCACGCATGTCGAGGCGCGGAAGCGCTGGTTGCTGAGCGGCATCTCGCAGGGCACGGGACAGCTGGTGGTAGACCAGGGCGCGGCGAAGGCGCTGTGCAGCCAGCACCGCAGCCTGCTGCCCGCCGGCGTGCGGGGGGTGCGCGGCGCGTTCCTGCGCGGCGACGTGGTGGGTATCATCACCGCCGATGGCGAGCAAGTGGCGTGCGGCATTTGCAACTACGACGCGGACGACCTGCGGCAAATCGCCGGGGTGCGCTCGGACCAAATACTCGCGAGGCTGGGACACCACTACGGCGACGAAGCGGTGCACCGCGATAACCTGGTGCTGCTGTAGGCTTACACGAGGCGACATTCCCGTTCCAATCCCCACCGGAGGGAAGTCCATGACCACCGTCGCAGCCGAGCTCATCGAACGGACGACCGCCGCCCGCGCCGCCGCCCGCGCCCTGGCGAAACTACCGACAGAGGCGAAAAACCGCGCGTTGCTCGCCATCGCCGAGTCCCTGGAAAAGCAACAGGCCGACGTGATCGCCGCCAACAATATCGACCTGGCGGCCGGCCGCCAGGCGGGGCTCGCCGAATCGCTGCTCGACCGCCTCATGCTCAACCGTGAGCGGCTCGTCGGCATGGCGAAGGATGTCCGCTCCGTGGCCGCCCTACCCGACCCGGTGGGCGAGGCCTACGACGCGCGCACGCTGCCCAACGGCCTCCGCATCGAGCGGCGCCGCGTGCCCTTGGGAGTCATTGGCGTGATCTACGAGGCGCGGCCCAATGTCACCACGGATATCGTCAGCCTGTGTCTGAAATCGGGGAATGCCGTGGTGCTTCGCGGTGGCAAGGAGGCGTTCAACTCCAACCAGGCGCTCGTGAAGCTCATCCGAATGGCGCTCGCGAACTTCGGCGTCACGCCCGAGATCGTCCAGTTCGTCACCTCGACCGACCGGGCAATCGTCGAGCAAATGGTGAAGCTGGACGAGCACATCGACTTGCTGATCCCGCGCGGCGGCATCAATCTCATCAAATTCGTTCGGGAGGAAGCGACGATGCCCGCCATCACTGGCGGCATCGGCGTCGTGCACGCTTTCGTCGATGCGACGGCCGACGAGAAGAAGGCGGTCGAGATCATCCACAACTCGAAGGTCCAGCGCCCCTCCGTGTGCAACGCGCTCGACACCATGCTCATCCATGCGAGCGCGGCGCCGCGCCTGCTGCAACCCATCGCGCGACGGCTGATCGGCGCCGGCGTTGAGCTGCGGTGCGACCAGCGGGCGATCTCGCTGCTGGGCCCCATCGACGAGCGGCACGTGAAGGCCGCCGCGCCGGACGATTTCGGCCAGGAGTTCCTGGCGCTGGTCATGTCCGTGCGGGTCGTCGATTCGATGAGCGAGGCGATCGAGCACATCGAACGGCACGGCTCGGGCCACACCGAAACGATCGTGACGGAGGACTACACGAATGCGATGCGCTTCCTCGACGAGGTCGACGCGGCGGTCGTCGAGGTGAACGCGAGCACGCGTTTCAACGACGGCGGTCAGCTTGGCCTGGGCGCCGAGGTTGCCATCAGCACCAACAAGCTGCACGCCCGCGGGCCCATGGGGCTGCGCGAGCTGACATCCTACAAGTGGATCGTGTTGGGCGACGGCCAAGTGCGGCCCTAGTTATCCGACAGGGAGGGTCTCCATGAACCTGCGCTTCGAGCGGGAGTGCCGGACGCCGTATTCCGAGTGCTACACCATCCTGGAGGAGGACCAGCCGCAGGGCCGCTTCGACGTGCATTTCGCCGGCAATACCGTCCACGCGACGTTGACCGTCTCCGAGCGCTTCACGCAGGAGGAGATCCAAGACCTGATCGACGACATCGACGCCGAGCTGCTGGACGCAGTGGGCCTATCGCGCGACGACCTGATCGTGCACGTGCACCAAGGGCGCGAGATCGGCGTGTTCTCGCATCGCGACTATGACGAGAGCGAGGAGCAGGAAGGCGGCAGCAGTAATTGACTGGCGCCAGGCCGTGGCGGGCCGCTGAAAAGGCCGCCGGGAGCCGGTGGGGCAAGGAGCCCGAGCGACTCCCGCATCATGGCATCGCCCTGCGGGAGCACCGTGAAATGGACGGCATGCTGCTGTTCCCAGGCGGAATCAGACGGGACCCGAGCATTGACGCCTGGCTGGCGACGCAGGCACCCGAACTGGGTGCCATTGCGCGGAAGTGGTTTGCTCGGATGCGGAATTGCGGGGACGATGTCCTCGAACTGCTACACGACGGACATCCCACCGCGTGCGTCGGAGACGCGCCATTCGGCTACGTGAACGTTTTTAGATCCCACGTCAACGTGGGATTTTTCTTTGGCGCGGAGCTGGAAGACGCGACCGGCTTGTTGGAAGGAACGGGGAAACGCATGCGTCATGTGAAGGTGAAGCCCGGCGCCAACCTCGACGCCACGGCCCTGGGCGCCCTCATCCATGCCGCATACGCGGACGTCAAGTCGCGCTGGCGACGAGTCCTCTAAAGGCGCTCCGCCGGCACATCGAGGCGGATGGCCGCCTCGGCTACCGCTTCCGCGCGATGGCGCGCTTGGCCGCCGCGACGATGTTGGCCGGCGTGAGCCCGTATTTCTCGAACAGCTCCGTCGGCTTCCCCGACTCGCCATAGGAACGCAGCGCGACGGCTTCCACCGGCACCGGCGCACGCGCCGCGAGCGCCTGCGACACAACGCTGTTCAGCCCACCCCGGATGAAGTGCTCCTCGGCCGTCACCACCGCGCCCGTCTCGCGCGCGGCTTGGGCCAAGCCTTCCTCGTCCAGCGGCGCCAGCGTCGCCAGGTTCACCACGCGCGCCTGCACGCCCTCCCGCGCCAAGTGCTCGGCTGCGGCAAGCGCGATCGCCACGAGGGCGCCGCACGCGACGATGGCGACGTCGTCGCCGGGCCGCATCGTCTCGGCCTTGCCCAGCCGGAACGAGAAGCCATCTCGGTGGATGACCGGCAACGCGGCGCGGGGGAGACGGACGAACGCCGGCCCCTCCATCGTCAGCACCGCACGCACGACGGCGTCGGTTTCCGGCCCATCCGATGGGACGGCGACGGTGAAGCCGGGCAACGCCAGCATGAGTGCGATGTCTTCGATCGACTCCGCGGACATGCCGTCCTCACCGGTCAGCAGGCCGGCGTGCGTCACCACGATCTTCACGTTCTGGCGCGGCTGCGCAATGCTGAGGCGTATCTGATCGTACGGGCGGCCCGTGCCGAAGACGGCGAACGTCGTCGTCACCGGTATCTTTCCGCTGGCGGCGAAGCCCGCTGCCATGCTCATCATGTTCTGCTCGGCGATGCCCAAGTCGAACGAGCGGCCAGGGAACTCCTGCATGAAGGCCCAGGCGCCCGTGGACTTGTTGAGGTCGGCGCCCAGCACCACGATGCGAGGATCCTTGCGCCCCATGTAAAGCAGCGTCTTGCCGAAGACCTCACGCGGGGCTACCAACGTTGGCGTCGTCATCGTTACACCGCCACCCGACGCATGGCGGCGTCGATCTCGTCGAACGCCTGCCGCAACTCGTCCATCGTCGCGGCCTTGCCGTGGAAGGCCATGTTGTTCTCCATGAAGCTCACGCCCTTGCCCTTCACCGTCTTAGCAATCACGATGGCGGGCTTGCCCTTCACGGCGAGCGCCGTGTCGTAGGCCGCCGCCAGCGATGCGATGTCGTGTCCGTCGCATTCGATGGCTTCCCAGCCGAACGCCCGCCACTTATCGGCGAATGGCTCCAGGCCCATCGCCTCGTTCGTGTGCCGGTCATTCTGCCCGTTGTTGCGATCCACGATCGCGGTGATGTTGTCCACGCGGTAGTGCGCGGCCGACATCGCCGCCTCCCACACCTGGCCCTCGTCGCACTCGCCGTCGCCCAGCATCACCCACGTGCGGTGGGCGGCGCCGTCGAGCCGGGCGGCGAGGGCGATGCCAAGCCCAAACGACAACCCTTGGCCGAGTGAGCCGCCGCTGAATTCGACACCCGGGGTCTTGATGTGCGTGTGCCCCTGGATGCGGCTGTCGATGCGGCGGAACGTGAGCAGCTCCTCCCTGGGAAAGAAGCCGGCCTCGGCCAGCACCGCGTAGACCACGGGCGAGGCATGTGCCTTGCTCATCACGAAGCGGTCGCGCGACGGCCACGCGGGCTCGCTGGGGCGGTAGCGCAGGTACTTGAAATAGAGCGTGACGAGGGCGTCGGTGGCCGAGAGCGAGCCGCCAGGGTGGCCACTGTTGACAGCGGTGGTCATCACCAAGATATTCTTCCGCACCACCGACGCGATGTCGGCCAGATCGGCAACGGTGGGCGGCACTTTCGCCGTCCCATTCGCGCTCGCATGGGTGGCGGACCAGCGGCTACGAGCGATCAGGTCTTTCAGTTCAGACACGAGGATGCCCCCTCCGCGAAGCAGCGGCATTATAGGTGGCGCGTATCGGCAACGGCAATGGCGGTTTCCGTACACGCTTGACACCGCCACCTCCACGCCGCAGCATCCGTGCGTGACGATCGACTTCCACACGCACCTGTTGCCGCGCCGATTCGCCCGGGAACGCATCGAGGTCGCCGCCCGCGATGCCACCTTCGACACGCTTTTCCGCGACGCGAAGGCGAAACTCCGCACGACGGAGCAACTGATCGCGGCGATGGACGAAGCCGAGGTGGACATGTCCGTCGCCGTCGGGTACGGCTGGTGCGACCCTGAGATCGCGCGCGAATCCAACGACTACCTGCTCGAGGCGGCCGCGCGCCATCCCAAGCGGATTGTCCCGTTCTGCAGCGTGCATCCCGGCTGGGGCGATGGCGCGCTGCTTGAGGTCTCGCGCTGCGCCGACGCAGGCGCGCGAGGCATCGGCGAACTACACCCCACAAGCCAGCAGATCGACCTGGCGGCCCTCGATGCGCGCATCGAGGGCCTCATGGCCTTGGCGCTCGAACGACGTCTGCCCGTGATGGTCCACGGATCGGAGCCGGTGGGGCACGCTTACGCCGGTAAGGGCGACACCACTCCAGGCGTGCTGCTCGCCTTCATCGAGCGCTTCCCGCGCAACGATATCGTCTGCGCCCATTGGGGCGGCGGTCTCCCCTTTTACGCGCTGATGCCCGAGGTGCGCGCGGCCCTGGCGAACGTCTACTTCGACACCGCGGCGTCGCCGCTGCTCTACGCGCCAAGGGTATTCAACACTGTGGCCGAAACGCTGGGCGCCAACCACATCCTCTTCGCGTCGGACTACCCGCTGCTACCGCAGTTGCGGGTCATCAGCCAGGCGCGGTCGGCACTGCCGGCCTATCTTGTTCATGCGGTGCTGCACGGCAACGCCGCGCGGTTGCTCGGCATTGGCGACCGATAGCGTCCCGCGACGTGGCCTCGCTAGCGGAACAGGTCCATCTCCCGGCGCCGCACCATGGGCGCGATGCCGCTCTCGCCGGGGCGGTAGGGGTAGCCGCGCACGACGGCGGCGGGCACCTTGGTGAGCTTGTTGGTGACCAGCTCCGAGGCGGCCGCGACCTCGTCGGCGATGGCGATGACCGTCGTGCGCAGCTCGCGGCCGTCGTTGTCCCGCTCGCCCCGGTAGTCCCACAACGGCTCCATGCCCGCGAGGCCCACGGCCACGTTCGCCGCGCCCTCGCGCCAGGGTCGCCCGAACGTGTCGGAGATCAGCACGGCCACATCGACGCCCACGCACGCGCGGACGGCATCGCGCAGGCGCCGCGCCGACGCGTCCGGGTCTTCGGGCAGCAACACGACGAAATCGCCGCCGGGCAGCCCGACGTTGGAGGCGTCGACGCCGGAGTTGGCGCAGATGAAGCCGTGGCGCGTTTCCGTGATGAGCACGCCGTTGTCCATCCGGACGATCCGCTTGGCCTCGCGCAGCGCCACTTCGACGACTCGCGGGTCCTTGGCCCACGGCGCGGCGAACCGCTCGGCTACCGGCGACGGCTCGATCGAGCGCAGGTCGACCACACGCCCTTCCGCCTTCGATACCACCTTCTGCGTCACCACGAGGATGTCGTGCGCGGCCAGCGGTGTGCCCTGGGCCTTCGCCGCATCGACGAGCATCGCGGCCAAATCCTCGCCGGGGCGGATGTCGGGCAGGCCTTCTATGCCGATGAGCGTGACGGTGGCGGGCACGGGTCCCCTCGTGACGGGGCGTTCGTCGGGCCGATGGCGCCTCATCGTACACCGCCGACCGTTGGCGGTCACCTTGGGGGATGGAATGGTAGACTGCGGTTCCCACGGTTGGAGCAAGGACGAGGCGATGCCCAGGTATATCGAGGTCGACGTATCGGTCAGCGAGAACTGCGACTGGCCGGTCGTGAAGGTGTTCGAGGCGCACGAGGCTCCGCGCGAGGTGACACGCGTCGTCGCTCGGCGGCCCGACGGCACCACAGGGCCGTGCGCGGTGACCGGATGGGAAGGCGGCAAGCCGGCGCCGGCGTTCGTGGCGCGGGTCGGCGACTCCGGCGAGGGCGTCGTGCTGTTGGTGTACGGCGGCGACGAGGGCATACGGCTGAAGGACTTCGAGTCGATCGAGCCGTGGGACATGGCGAACGCGAGCCAATGGGGCGAACCCTGCCTGCTGCTGGCGCCCGACACCGAGACCGCTTAGCTCACCACCGAAAGCCAGCCAGCACGGCCTGCAATCGGCGCTCCACGTCCGCCGGCTGGCGCTCGAACGCCGTCAGCGAGAGTTGCAGCAGCTGCGGTCGGTACGGGTACTTGGGCAGCTCCCACCATTTTTCGGCATTCCACATGGCAACCCACTCCTCGAATCGAATCGTGGAGGGGATGGTCGCAGGAGCGGCGTGACCGCGCTAGTGCCACTTGTCGCGGGCCGGCCGTCACCTGGAGCGCAAGCCGTAGACCCGCTGCGGCGAGACGAGCACGATGGCGCGCCGCTCCTCGCGCATCACGCGGTCGAACTCGTCCCAATCGCCGTGCGTGCCACCTGCCGCCTTGAACACCGCGCGGAGGCGCTGGCGCATCTGCTCGGCGGGGGTGCCGTCCCAGTCCTGTATCGTCGCCGTTCCCTCCACCGCCACCCAGGCCGACCAATCGGCGGTGACCGCGAGGGCGGTGCAGCGTGGGTCGCGTCGCAGGTGTTGCAGCTTCACCGTGTCGTCACGCACGACGAATGCGACACAGTCGTCCACCTGCCCGCCGAGGACGATGCTGGCGTGCGCGTGACCGTCCGGGCGGTGCGTGGTGACGACCATGCGGTGGTGCCGCCGCAGGAAGGGCTCGGCGTCCGTGAAGTCCAAGACCGCCTCCCTATTGGGCCTTGCCCGTCTTGAGGATCGGCTCGGCATCGCTCGTGATGTAACGCTGCGCGTCGTCGAGCGAGATCACCTTGCCGTATTTGGCGTGCATGTCCATCAGTGCAACCTTGTGGCTCAACTCGAACCGGTCGAACGTGCACTCCTCGACCACGCCGACGAAGAAGCTAGCGCAAGCGGCATCGACGGCCGTGGCGCGCACGCAGCCGCTCGTCGTCGTGCCCGCGAGGAAGAGCGTGTCGGCGTCCATCTCGTTGAGGTATTGCAGCAGGGGCGTGCCGCTGAACGCGCTGGCGGCGCGCTTCGTCACCAGCACCTCGCCGGGCATGGGCGCGATCTCCTCGGCGACCACGTCGCCCAGCGTGCGCTTGTTCATCTCCTCCTCGCCGACCCATTCCAAGTCGCGGTTACCGCGACCGCGCGACGCCCAGCCCCCGCCGCGGAAGGGGCTTGGAGTGCCGGCGGTGTAGATGACGGGAACGCCGGCCTCCCGCGCGGTGCTGATGAGCAATTGGAGGCGCGGCAGCGCGTCCCACCCTTCCTGGCCGCACGAGTTGCGGTAGGTCTTCATGGACTCAAGGATCGGCGCCGGCTCCAGGCCGATGAAACCGTAGGTGACGTCGATGACGACGACCACCGGGCGCTTGCCCAGCACCTTGTTGTCCTTGGTGTAGGCCTCGTACACGGCGCGGTCGCGGTCGCTCAGCAGATCGTCCCAGATTGCCATGGCATTCCTCGCTTGGCTGACGCGCTGGGCGTCGCCGGGTGTGATGGCGGCACGTGCCGGGATTGTAGTCGAATCTGGGCGCGATTCGTCATGGTCCGAGTCCTCGCGGGGAATCGCGCTAACTGGGAGGGGTCAGCAGGCCGGCATGGCGCGCATGCGCGGAGGAGACGACGCGTCGGCGCACATCCTGGCTGACCCACGGCGCGCGTCGAGATTGGCGGCGGATGCTAGCGGGCGCGCAGGGCGGCGGACGTCAGCCTCGTGTGGACCGGCCCCTCGGGCCGCAGCTGGCTGCGAATCAGCCCGACATGCTCGACGCGGAACGACGCCGACGGCAATGCCGTCTCGTGTAGCGACCGCGATAGGGCGTCGCGTTCGGCGGGGCCAAGCAGTGCATTGATACGCGCGAGCGTCAGGTGCGGGCGAAACGCCTGCCCTGACGGCGCGAAGCCTTGCGCGACCAGCGCCGCCTCCACGTCCTGTTGGAGCGCGCGGAGCCGGTCGGCCGCGCCGCCGACGCCCGCCCACAGCACGCGTGGCGCCCGTTCGTGCGGGAACACGCCAAGCCCGTCCAACGTGACGTCGAACGGCGAATGGCTTACCACGGCTGTGGCGAGGGCGTCCGCGGCGGCGGCGACATGCTCGCCCGCGGTGTCGCCGAGGAACCGTAGCGTCAGGTGCATGTTATCTGTGGCGACCCACCGAAACGCGCCGCGCACGCGCGCTCGAAGCGAAGCGGAAGCCGTCGCCAGCGCTGCGAGCACGGGCTCCGGTAACTCCACGGCGACGAAAAGGCGGAGGTCGCCGTTACGCGTCGCCACGTTTCACCGCATCGCGAAACTCGGCCAGTCTGCGATACCACTCCGCTAGGTCGTCGAGCGAATACGCGGCGTTGGCCGGGCTGGGGCTGGGGGCAACGAAAACGCGGCTATCGCCAATGCGCCCCGGTTGCACCCCAAGCACAGCCTTCTCTCGCACGCCGTCCGTGAAGAGGCGGAAGTTGTTATAGCCCACCAGTCCATTGAAGCAGATCACGCGCGAGGCATATCGCAGCAGCTTCTCGCGGCAGACCGGCGCCCATGACCGATAGTCAGCCACGGCGAGATTGGACGCCATCGCGCTGGGTCGCTTCACGACATCGGTGAAGCCGATGCCGAGGCTGGGCATCAGCGCGTCGTCGTCGGGGCCGAGATCGCGCCCGATCGAGACGAGGCCCGAGCGGTTGAGAGCGGTCCAGAAACGGTTACGGGGCATCGCGAAGTAGTGGCCGACCTTGGCCGAGAAGAGGCCGGGGTTGATGCCGACGAACACGATGTCCAATCCCAGATGGAGGTAATCGGGCAAGGTCTGCATGGCTGGATTATCGCCGACGGCCGCGGACCGCACCAACGATCGATGAGCGGCCGTTCAATCGAGCGCCAGCCAGAGACGATACGCTTCGCGGCGAGGCAGGCCCAGCGCCCTCGCCATCTGCTCCGTCGCGTCCTTGGCACTCACGCCCGACGCCTTCAGCCGCGCCAGCGCCGCTTGAACGTCCTCCGGCGACGAGCGTTCCGTTGTCGCGCCCGCCGGCTCGTCCGCGCCCGCCACCACCAGCACGAACTCGCCGCGCGGCGTGGCGAAGTGCTCCAAGGCGGCGCCCAAGGTGCCGCGAAAGACCTCCTCGTGCAGTTTCGTCAGCTCGCGGCACACCGCGACCCGCCGGTCGCCAAGGGCCTCGCGCAGGTCGGACAGCGTCTCGCGAACGCGGTGCGGTGCCTCGAACAGCACCAGTGTTTCCCGCGCCGGCGCATGCTCGCGGAGGAGCGCCCGGCGCTGCTTGGACACGCGGGGCGGAAAGCCGAGAAAGCGGAAACGGTCGGCCGGCATGCCGGCCACCGCCAGCGCCGTCGTGACCGCCGACGGTCCCGGTACCGCCTCGACGCGCGCGCCGGCGGCAAGTGCCGCCCCAACGAGGTCCGCGCCGGGATCGCTCACCAGCGGCACGCCCGCATCGCTCACCAAGGCCACGTCGCCCTGGGCTAGCGCCTCCACGATGCGGCGGGTGCGTTCGGCGGCGTTATGCTCGTTGTACGACAGCATCGGGGTGGCGATCTCGAAGCGCGTCAGAATCTTCCTCGTCACCCGCGTATCCTCGGCGGCGATGAGCGACACCTCGCGCAGCACCCGCAGCGCGCGCAGGGTGATGTCTTCCAGATTGCCGATTGGCGTGGCGACGACGTAGAGCGTGCCGGGCATGTGGCCTCCGGCGACAGGATAGCGCGTCGTGATGACATCTGCGCCGGGAACGGATAAAACAATGGCGCCATGAACACGCTGCTCACCGAAGAAGAGCGCCTGCTACGGTCCACCGTCCACGGCTTCGCCGTGCGGGAGTTGGCGCCACGCGCGGCCGCCTACGACGAGAGCGAGGCGTTCCCCTGGGACAACGTGCGCGGGCTCGGCGAGATGGGCCTGATGGGGCTAACGCTGTCCGAGCAATACGGCGGCGCCGGAGCGTCATACGCGCAGCTCGCTATCGCCATCGAGGAGATCGCATGGGGGTGCGCCGCAACCAGCGTCATCCATCTGGTGCACGTCTCGCTCGCCGGCGACTCCATCGCGCGCTTCGGCTCGCCCGAGCTGCGCTCGCGCTTGCTGCCGCGCATGGCGATCGGCGAGCTGCTTGGCGCTTTCGCCCTCACCGAGCCATCGTCGGGCAGCGATGCCGCGGACATGAGCACGCTGGCGAAACGCGTGGAGGGCGGTTACCTGCTGAACGGCGTCAAGACGTTCATCACCAATGGCCCGGAAGCGCGAATGTTCGTGGTGTTCGCCGCCACGGACAAGGCCAAGGCGGCGCGTGGAGTGTCCGCGTTCGTCGTCCACCGCGATAACCCCGGCCTCGCGACCAACGCGCAACGGGGTAAGCTGGGCATGCGCGCCTCGACCACCGCCGAAGTGGTGCTGACCGATTGCTTCGTGCCGGATGCCGACCGCATCGGCGACGAGGGCGATGGCTTCAAGATCGCGATGTCGGTGCTGGACGCCAGCCGCATATCGGTCGCGGCCCAGGCCATCGGCATCGGCCGCGCCGCTCTCGACCTGGCCTTGCGCCACGTCCGCCAACGACGCACCTTCGGCAAGCCGATTGCCGACCACCAAGCGGTCCAGTTCATGATCGCCGACATGGCGACACGCCTCGACGCGGCGCGGCTGCTCACTCGTCGGGCCGCCCAGGCAAAGGACGCTGGCCTGCCATACGGGCGCGAGTCGGCCATGGCCAAGGTCTTCGCGTCGGAGGCCGGCTCGTTCGCCTGCGACCGGGCGCTCCAGCTTTTCGGCGGCTACGGCTACTTCCGCGAGAGCCAGGTCGAACGGTTGTACCGCGACGTGCGCGTCACGGAGATATACGAGGGCACGAGCGAGGTGCAGCGCATCGTCATCGCGCGCTCGATACTGCGCGAGGCCGGGGATCCTCCGGCCTGAGGCCACGGCCGCCTAGTATTTCCGCAGGCCGCCCAACACGCGCTTCACGGTGTCCCACTGCCAGCGCACCACCTGGCCCGTGTTGGGCAGGATGGTGGGCGCGCCGCTGTGTTAGTCCAGCAGTTGATAGATATCCTTGCCCAGCAGTTTCGCCATGTGCACCTCGCGCTGCACGCCGGGCGCGCGAATGGTGTTATGGCCCACCATCACCACCACCGCGTCCGCCCGATTGATCCGCTGGTAGGTGTTCTCCACCCACTCCTTCAGCGGCTCCTCGAACGGCAGCGACCAGTCGGACAGTGTGAAGGTGGCGTCCGGCTGCCGGGACTGCGTGGCGAAGAAGTCCTTCCGGCTGCGGTCGTTCGCGTAGTCGAAACTGACGAATAGCTTCCGCCGCCTCGTCATCGTCGATCGCGCGCGCATGCGTCTGCTCCTGCCGCCGACGTCTGCTCTCAGCGTGACGCGCCGCCGGCAAGCGACGGCGGCACGATGCCGGCGATACTTTCGGGCACCTGTGGCACCGGCGGGCGAGGCGCGCTAGAGTGAACGTCATGCTATTGGGAGGCCACCGATGCCCGAATCCAAGTCCGCCTGCACTGTTGGCTATGCCAACCACGTCGGCATCGCCGTCACGAACGTCCGCGAGGCGCTGCTGCTCTATCAAACGCTATTCGATTCGCCGGAGACGTCCATTATCGAAGCCCCGCTGTTGGGCATACGCGCCGCGATCATCGTCCAAGGCGAGACGCACATCGAACTGCTGGAGCCGACCGACCCCGCCGGCGCGATCGGCAGATTCATCGCGGAGCACGGCGAGGGCCTGCACCACTTGGCGTTCAACGTCAACAACGTCGACAAGAAGGTCGAGGAGTTGAAAGCGTTGGGCATCCGCATGATCGACCAAGTGCCACGCCAGGGCCTCACGGGGCGCATCGCCTTCATCCATCCAAGCGCCACGCGCGGCAGCCTCATCGAGCTCGTGCAACCGTCCGCGCGGGCCGCCCACTAGTGGCTGCGGCGACCGACGAACGCCCGCCCGTTCGCGTGCTCATCGCCAAGCCCGGACTCGACGGGCATGACCGCGGAGCGCGAATGCTGGTGCGCGCGCTGCGCGACGCCGGATTCGACGTCGCGTACACCGGCATTCGCCGCACGCCGGAGCAGATCGCGGCTCAGGCCGCGGAGCATGGCGCCGAGCTGGTGGGCATCAGCATCCTTTCCGGAGCGCACATGGAGTTGGTGCCACGCGTGCTCGACGCGCTGCAGCGCCGTGGCATGGGTGAGGTGCCGGTGATGGCCGGTGGCATCATTCCGGAGGCCGACCGCCGCGCGCTGTTGGAGATGGGCGTCGTCGCGGTGCATGGGCCCGGCTCGCGCACCGGCGAAATCGCGGAGGCGATACGCGCCACCGTGGAGGCGCGACGCGGCCGATGACTATGCCGGCACGCGAGGCGCGGCGGCGGGCGCCTCGCGCTCCAGCGCTTCCAAGAACTCCATGATGATCTGGCTCTTGAGCTCGTTGCGGTTGCGGATAGGGGCGACGTACTTGCCGACGAGCCGCACGCGGTCCGGCTCCATGATCACCAGGACGCGCGGCGTGAGGTTCGCCTCTTGCATGAAGTTGGGTATGGATCGGCTGTAGAGCGCCTTCGCCATCGCCAGGTGTCGCTCGTCCGCCACGCGTAGCGTCCGCTCCAACAGCGCCTTCGCATGGGTGACAGGGGTGCCCGGCGTCAGGTGGATGTCCACCTCATCGAACATGTAATCGCACGACAGCAGCTCACCCTTCGATGAAAAGTTCTGCGAATAGTTGAGCACGGGGGAGTCGAGCACCATGTGGTTCGGAACGTGGATGATGCGCCCCGTGAGCTCGCCGCCGAAGTTCTCGCCCTCCCCCACCTCGTCGACGATGAAGTGGAGCATTCCAATTTGGCGCACGTCGCCCTTCACGGTGCCGATGCGGATGCGATCGCCTGCGCGGAACACGCGGGCGCTGCGCAGGACGAAGTAGCCGGCGACACTTGCGATGTAGCGCTGCAGCGCGAATGCCGAGGCAAGCGCCACGATGGACACGTAGGCGCCAAGGCTCGGCTGGAACAACGGAATCACGAGTGTGATGGCGCCGAACAGGACGATTCCAAGCATGAGCAGCGAGGGCGCGCGCAACAGCATTGCTGGCGACTCCAGGGCCAGAGCGGTCGGGGCTAGGATATGCTAAATAATGGCAATAATGTCACTGTTCCACGTGCCCGCCAACGCCCTTTTGGCCGGAGTTCACCGGCGGCTGGTTCGCCTCCCCGGCTAGGTTACTTGTCGAACACCGAATACGAGTACGGCTCGACGTCGATGAATGCTTCGATGACGGTCGGGCCATCGTGCGCTAGCGCCCAGTCGAGCGCCTCGCGCAGCCCCTTCTCGTCGCGCGCGCCGCGCACGGGCACGCCGAAGTAGTGCTCCGGCGGGCCGACGGTCTCGCCCAGGAACGAGCCGTTGTAGTCGTAGTGCGAGCGTTCCTGCTTCACTTTCATCAGGCCAAGCCAGCCATCGTTCAACACGATCACGGGCGCGCGAATGCCCATCCGCCGCGCCATCGCCAGCTCACCGACGGTCATCTGGAAGCAGCCGTCACCGACGATGCCCACCACCGTGCGCTCCGGGCGCGCCAGCTTCGCCGCGTAAGCGGCGGGCATCCCGTAGCCCATGGACGACCACCCGTTCGTCGCCACCGCCGTATGCGGCAGGTCGGTGCGCCATTGGGTCGCGATCTGGTGAGTGTGCGCGCCGACGTCGTAGGCGACGATGGCGTCATGGGGCAAGCGCGACCGCAGCACGTCGAGCACATGGTAGGCGGCCATGCCATTGGAGGCGGGTCGCAGGTCGCGGTCCAGCTGCTCGCGGTGGCGCGCCAAGTCCTCCGGCTTCCATTCGTTCGGCACCGGCGGCAAGTCGGCCAGCTCGGCGATCATCGCGTCCAGGTTGCCGGCCATATCGCCGATGAGCGTCACGCCGCCGTCGACATCGGCGTGCTCGGTGCTCAAGTGCAGCACCGGTATGCGCTTGCACCACTCCTCGTAGTTGATCTCGATGGGATCGTAGCCGATGCAGATGAGCAGATCGGCCTGGTCGATCATGCGCTGCACGTTCGTGCGCCGCGCCCGCCCCATGACACCGATGGCGAAAGGATGGCTCTCCGGCAGGAAGCCCTTGGCGTGCAGCGTGGTCGTGTACGGCAGGCGCTGCGTGTCGATGAACCGCAGGAGCGCCTCGCGGGACCGAGCGCGGGTGAAGGTGAGGCCGGTGACGACCATGGACCGTTTGGCGCCTCGCAGCGCCTCCAGCACATGCCGGCCGGCCCCCGCCACGGAGGTGATCGGCGGTGGCGCCTCGAAGGCGATGGGTTGCTCGGTCGCCTCGGCCTTTGACACGTCCTCCGGCAGCTCTAGGAACACCGGCCCCGGCGGCTCGGCGCAGGCGAGCGTCATCGCCCTCGCGAGCGTGTCGGCCATGTTGCCCGGCTCCAGCCGCCACTGTGCCTTCGTCATCGGGGCGAACATCGCCAGATGGTCGATACGCATCTGCGTACGGCGGTCCAGCATCCGCGAGTCGTAAGTGCAGGTGATGGCGACAACCGGCGAGCGGTCGAGCCATGCCCCGCCGACGCCGGTCGCCATGTTCGTGGCGCCAGGGCCAAGGGTCGACACGCAGACGCCGGGGATGCCGGTGAGCCGCCCCGTCGCCTCGGCCATGAACGCAGCCGACGTTTCCGTCGCGGTCAGCACGAAGCGCGCGGTGGCGCTTTCACGCAGGGCGTCGATCAGCGGCAGCACGGGGCCGCTCGGCACGCCGAACACCGACCGCACGCCCGCCTGCTCGAACATCCGCACCATGAGCTGCGCGTTGTTCATTTACTACGCCATCCGCCCGAAGATCGTCGAAATGCCCTGACCTCCGCCGACGCACAGCGTCGCGAGGCCGAAACCGCCGTCGCGACGGGCCAGCTCGTCCATCAGCTTCACGACCATGATCGCGCCGGTCGCGCCGATGGGATGCCCGAGCGAGATGCCGCTGCCGTTCACGTTCGTCCGCTCCATGTCCATGCCGAGCTCGCGGATGACGTAGAGGGCCTGCGCGGCGAACGCCTCGTTCATCTCGATCAGGTCCATGTCGCCGAGCGACATGCCCGTCTGCTCGAGCACCTTCCGCGTCGCCGGCACGGGCCCCGTGCCCATGTAGGCCGGGTCGACCCCGGCGGCGCCGCGCGCCACCCACCGCAGACGCGGCGTGAGGCCTTGGGCTTTCGCGCGCTCAGCCGACATGACGACCACGGCGGCCGCGGCGTCGTTCAAGCCGGCCGCATTGCCGGCGGTCACCGTGCCGCCCTCCTTGAAGGCCGGGGGCAGATGCGCGAGCGCCTCGAGGGTCGTGTCGGCCCGTGGGTGCTCGTCACGGTCGATCACGATGTCGGGTCCGCGGCGCTGCGGGACGCGCACGGGAGCGATCTGGCCGTCGAACCGCCCCTCGCGCTGCGCGGCGACCGCCCGCTGGTGGCTCGCCAGGGCGAGCGCATCCTGATCCTGACGGCTGACCTCGTATCGCGCGGCGACGTTCTCGGCCGTCACGCCCATGTGGTAGTGGTTGATGGGGCACGTTAGGCCGGTCAACATCGAGTCGACCACCGTCGCGTCGCCGTAGCGCAGGCCGAAGCGGGCGCCCGGCAGCAGGTAGGGCGCGCCGCTCATGCTTTCGGCGCCGCCGGCGACGACGACCTCCGCGCTGCCCGTCATCACGGCCCACGCCGCCATGTTGATGGCCTCGAGGCCCGACGAGCAGGCCCGGTTGACCGTCATGGCGGGCGCGTGTTGGGGAATGCCGGCGGCCAGCGCCGCCTTGCGCGCCATGTAGCCGGAATCGGCCGCCTGGTTCACTTGGCCGAATATCACCTCGTCCACCTCGTCCGCCGACACGCCGGACCGTTCCATCGCGGCCCGCATGGCAATCGCGGCGAGTTCGGCGGCGGACAGGTCCTTCAGCGCGCCGCCGAACTTGCCGATCGGCGTTCGAGCGCCGTTCACGATGACGACATCACGCATGGGAGCGCACCTCGGAGGCCATTGTGGAAGGCGTCGAAGAGCGTGTCAACGCGCGTCGAGCAGGTGGCGGCGTAGGTCATGCGGCGTCGTGAGGGTCACGTCGCCGGTGACACCGATGGGCTGGTGGTCATCTGGGACGCCCCAGCGCGCCAGCGCGCTCCAGCAGCCGGCGTTGCGCGCCGCCAGCATGTCGGCGGCGCTATCGCCCACGAGCAACGCCGCCGATGGCGCGACGCCCATCTCGCCGAGCAGGGCATGGACGCCCTCGGGGTCTGGCTTGTGGCGGCGCACGTCCTCGAAGCCAAGTATGCGCCTGAAGTGCGGCGCGATGCCGAGCCGCTCCAGCTCCAATTGCGCGCCGCCCTCGTAACCGTCCTCGGATACGCGGCGGTGCTTCGACGTGAGCACGGCCATCGGCAGGCCGCGCTCACGCATCGCCTGGAGCAACGCGAGCACGCCGTCGTAGAGTCGGACATGGTGGGTGGCGCCGGTCCAATAGGCCGCGCGGTAACGGGCACTGATCGCCCTCGCGACGGCGCGCGGGAAGTATTCCGGCAGCGACGTTTGGAACGGCATGCCCCAGTGGACGCGCATGAACTGGGCGGCGGTCAGCTGAGTGAAGCCCTCGTCGTCGAAAACGCGCTGCAGAGCGGTGCGGCGCGCCTCGAAGGTGTCCGCAAGGGTGTCGTCGAAATCGAAGATCACGGCGGCGATATGGCCGGGCCAGCCATGCTCGGTCGTCTGCCTCGACTCGCCGGGGTGCCGCGCCGACGAGCCGGGGCTACTCATGCGCGACCGCCATGCCGCCGCCGGCCACCTCGTTGGCGGGCCCCACGAGCACGTCGTCCCCCTCGACACGCACCTGGTAGGTCAGTTGGTCGCTCGAGGCGGGGCCGATGCGCTGCTTGCCGGAGCGGATGTCGTAGCGCGCGCCGTGGAGCGGGCACACGATCTCGTGGCCCTGCAACGTGCCGCCGGACAACGAGCCGCCGGCGTGCGCGCAAAACTCCTCGAAGGCGTAGAACTCGCCATCGACGCGGGCGATCACGATTTGCTCGAACCCGACCCGCACCAGCTTCTTCTGCCCATCTTGGAGGTCGCCGGTCTTGGCGACCTTGGTGAAGGTTGTCGGCATGCTTCCACCATCAATGAGATCGACGGACGTTACCAGCGGCGGAGTCGACAGGCAAGGTTACGCGTCGACTATCGGCGCTCTCAGGTGCCATCGCCCGTCCTCGCGTTGCACTATTGTCCCCTGCCGCTTCAACTGCTGCTGTGCGTTTCGGACGATGTGTTTCCAGCGCTTGCCAAAATGAACACCGTTGATGACTCGGTCGATCGAGTCATCGCAGAGGTCAGGGTGTATCCGCTGTACCAACGGGTGAAGCTCGACCGTCAACAGAGGTCCGCGCTGCAAAACATGGACGATCGTTCGCGCGAAAATCCCGGTGGTGGGTTCGCCGGGCCGCGCCCGGATGTGAAACAGCGTCTCCTCTGCTTGCCGCCAGGCGTCACGGAGCGATGCGATTTGCTCTCATCCGGCTGAACGAGACAACGCCGCTTGTCGCTCTTTCAAATCCTTCGCCAGATTTGAAATCGCGATCAGGTCGGCATGCCCCATTGGCACCCCAAGTCTCGCATAGCCTCCATGTCTTGCCGAACGCGCCGCACTACGTCCACTTCATCGAACAACACACCGTATTCGTAATTCCAGAACAACCCGCCGTCGGTTAGATTGCCGGACGTGACAATCGCCTGTCGATTGTCCGCGATGAATACCTTGGCATGCAGCCCTGCCAAGTGCGTTACCGTCGCGGCATGAATGTCTTCGCAGAAGTCGAAAATGGCCGAAGCGTCCATTGCATCGCCAATCAATGCCTTCGGCGCGAAGTTGGTCAGGATGGTCACCCGCAGGCCGGAGCGATTTCGCACGAAACGACTGGCCTGTTGCATTGCCTCGCGTTTTATGAATGGCGAGACGATGAACAGGTCTTTAGTCGCGGAGTCGAGGAGGCGGTCGAACGCGGCCACCCATGAAGCGCGCAGCAGTTCCATCTCTAATTCAGCGCCCCTCAGGCACTCACGCCACCCTGTTCAATCCCCTCACGCGCCACTTCGCGCAATATCTCGAACCAGGAATAATAGGGGTTCCCCGAAAACTGATCGAACAGGTCTTTGCGCGCCTTGGTGATGAGAAATCCGTTCTCGTGGGCGGTCAACTGGTGCCATGGCCGGTAAGGGGGGTCGCCATTCGATGGCTCCACCAACAGATCGTATGCCTCACGCAAGAGCCCCACTGGTATCGCGTACAAGGCTTCGTCATCGTCGGTAGCCCATTTCGGTCTGTCGTTAGCCGTGGTCATCCAAGCCATCGCACCACCTCCGGTATCTGACGTCTGGTGGAGTAGCTTTACAGCTTCACGACCCCGAAAACAAGCCCTACGCCACCTGCCCGCCCGTCGCTGCCGCATCGTCGGCCAGCGGCACGCCGTCGCGATACGACACCTCGTTGCCGACGACGGCGGGGACGCGCGGCCCGGGCGTGAGGATGCCGACGAGGTTCAGCGGATCGCAGGCCGAGAGCCGCGCCACCGTGCCGTCGGGCGCACGCCGGTGCACCGCCCGGAGCTGGTCCACCGCCTCGGGCAACGCGAATTGCTCGCCGACGAGGCCCGCGATGAAGCGGCCGCCGCGTATCTCGCCGCGCGCCTCCGCCCGCCGCAGCGCCCGCAGCAACAGGCGCCAGCCGC
>VGZX01000010.1 GCA_016872415.1 SAR202 cluster bacterium
GCACGCCAGCCTGGCCGGCCGTCCCGCGCTCATGGACGGCGGCGGCGGTGCTGCTGCTGGCGGTGGTGGGGTTCGCGGGCGTGGCGGTGGCGCAGCAGTCGCGCATCAACGCGCTGCACGACGACGTCGACGCGGCGCACACGCGGATCGCCGAGCAGAAGGACCAGATGCGGACGCTGGAGGCGCAGGTGTCGTCGGCGGAGGCGACGCTGGTGAAGCAGCGCGCGCTGACCTATTGGGCGGCGCTGCCCGGGGTGACGACGGCGGTGATTAGCCCGGCGGCGACGATGACGCCCGAGGCGAGCGGCGTGGGCGGCAACCCGCGGGCGATGTACATGGTGAGCAGCGACAACTCCACGTCGCTATTGGTCGTGATCGACTTGCCGCGGCTGCCGGAGGGCTTGGCGTATCAGGCGTGGTTCGTGGCGCCGGGCGAGGCGCCGGTGAGCGCGTTCACGTTCCTGGTCGGCGACAGCGGCTACGGGCAGTTCAACTTCGTGCCGCCGGAGAACGTGGACGCCTTCACGGCGATGGCGGTCACGGTGGAGCCGATCGGCGGCAGCATGGAGCCGACCGGGCCGTTGGTGCTCGCGGGCGACTTCACGCAACGCTGACGCCGTTCAGCCGCGCGTCAACAGTTCCCAGGAATGGCCGTTCGCATCGCGGAAATAGAGGCCGCGCCCCCCTTGGCGGCGGTTGATCCGCATGTCGTCCTGCGCGAACGGCGAGCTGCCATAGGCCACGCCCTCTTGCCGGATACGCTCGAAGGCGGCGTCGAACTCGGCGTCGGTCACTTTGAAGGCGTAGTGGTGCGTCGTGAACTCGTCCCAGTCGTCGAAGTCGAGCGTGAGCGCGTCGTTGACGCGCACGGCGGCGAAGTGGCCCACGGGTCCCTCGTAGCGCAGGCCGAGGATGCGGGCGATGAACTGGGCGGACGCGTCCTTGTCGTGGGCGGGGACGATGGTGTGGTTCAAATCCATCTCGGCACCTCCTGCCCGAACGAAGCCGTTTGAGGCGAGGCTAGGACGCGCGCGGGGCGGCGTCAAGCATCAGTTCGCGTACCGTGGCGGGAGGCGGTGCGCCCAGGGTTGCGCCTGCTCGAACGCGGCCGATGCGCGCAGCACCGTTGCGTCGTCGCCGTGGCGGCCGACGATTTGCAGGCCGACGGGCAGGCGGTCGGCGGTGAAGCCGCACGGCACGCTGGCGGCCGGCTGGCCCGTGAGGTTCGCGTGGATGCAGAAGGGCGTGAAGCCCCAGCGCGGGTCAACATCCACGTCGTCGATGCGGCCGGGGAACCGGTCGACGTAGAAGGCCGGCACGGCCATGGTGGGCGTGAGCAGCAAGTCGTGGCGCTCGAAGAACCGCGACCACCGGTAGCGGTGCCACTCCAGGTCGCGCAGGGCCATGGCGAAGCGGACGGCGGGCCAACCGCGGGCCTCGTCGAGCCATTGCCGCAGCAGGTCGGGCAGGTGCTTGTCGTTGCCGCCGCGGTGGACCGGTTCGAGGCCGATGACGAGGTCGGTGAGCATGAGCGTCATGAAGACGTCGATGAGCCGGCCGAGGTCGACGGGGGGGGCCGCTTCCTCCACCGTGGCGCCGAGGGCCTCGAAGCGCTTGGCGGCGGCGGCCGTGATTTCGCGGACGGCGGGGTGCACCGGGGCGCCTCCCAGCGTGGGGCTCCAGGCGAGGCGCAGGCCGTGGACGTTGGGCGTGCGCGCGGCGGCGAGAAAGTCGGGAGGCGGCGCGACGATGGCGGTGGCGTCGCGCGGGTCGGGACCGGCCAGCGCCCGCAGCAGCAACGCGGCGTCCTCGACGGAGTTGGCGATGGGGCCGTTCTGGGAGAGCGAGCGCCAGGCGCCGGGCCCCTCGTAGGCGCCGGGCACGCGGCCGAAGGTGGGCTTGAAGCCGTAGACGCCGCAGAAGCCGGCCGGGATGCGGATGGAGCCGCCGGCGTCGCTGCCGTTGGCGATGGGCACGATGCGCGCCGCGACGGCGGACGCGGACCCGCCACTGGAGCCGCCGCTGGTGCGGCGCGTGTCCCAGGGGTTGCGGCAGGCATCGCCCAGGCCGTTCTCGGTCGTCCCCTTCCAGCCGAACTCCGGGGTGTTGGTCTTGCCGACGATGACGGCGCCCGCCCGGCGGATGCGCTCGACCGGGATGTCGTCGTGCGAGGGCACGCGTTCGCGGTTGAGGGCGAACCCGTGGGTCGTCCGCATACCCTTCGTGTTGTTGAGGTCCTTGATGCCGATGGGCACGCCGTGGAGCGGCCCGAGATCGTCGCCGCGCATGACGGCCCGCTCGGCGGCGGCCGCCGCGTCCATCGCTTGCTCGAAGGCGACGGTGATGAACGCGTTGAGTGAGGGGTTGTGGACCATGACGCGGGCGATGAAGTGCTCCGTCACCTCGACGGGCGAGAGCTCGCGCGCGCGGACGAGCCGGGCGATGGCGGCGGCGGAGAGCGTCGTGAGGTGCGTGGAGGGCATGTCAGCCCGCGGCGGGACGCAGCCTGGCGGGAGAGAAGGCGTCCATGGGGTAGTCGGCGGCGGCGCGCACCATGATCTGCGCGAGGTATTTGCCGGTGGCGAGGCACTGCGCGATGCCCTTGCGCCCGTGGCCGGTGGCGATGAACAAGTTGCGCCGCGTGGGCACGGCGCCGATGAACGGCAGGCCATCGAGCGAGACGGGGCGCAGGCACGCGGTGACGTGTCGCACCTTCATGCGCTCGGTGGCGGGGGCCAACCGGCGCGTGCGGGCGAGGATGTCGTCGGTGGCGCGCTGCGTCACCGACGGGTCGAACCCGGCTTCTTCCTCGGTGGTGCCGACCAGCAGGCTGCCGTTGGCCTTGGGCCGCACGAAGCCGCTGAGGTGCGTGATGATGTGCTCCGGCGGGCGGTCGCCGGGGTCGAGGTACACGATTTGGCCGCGGACGGGCACTACCGGCACCTCGAGACCCATCCAGCCGCCTGCCATGCGCGCCCACGGGCCGTTGGCGACGACGACGAGCCCCGCCGAGAGCGGCGTGCCGTCCTTCAGCGTGATGCCGGTGACCCTGTCGCCCTCGCGGACGAGGCCGGTGGCCTCGCCCTTCAGCACGGTCACGCCGTGGTTGCGCGCCGCGGCCGCGAGGACGGTGGCGAAGAGCTTGGTGTCCACCTGTGACTCGTCGAACCGCAGCGCGCCGAGTGCGTGGCCGGCGACGCCGGCCCGCATCGCTTGGAGCTCGGGCGCGTCGATCCAGCGGGCGGGGAAGCCATAGCCGCTCAACAGACCGGCGACGCGACGCCCCTCCTCCACCTCCACCGGGTCGAAGGCAGGCTGCACGGCGGGGAAGTCCGTCAGCTGGTAGTCGTCGCCGCCCTCCTCGAGCAGGGCCGGCGCGAGGCCGCGGTGAAGGCGCAGCCCCTCGATGCAGAAGCGGGTGAAGGTTTCGTTCGAGATGGTGCGGCCCAAGGGGTTCAGCTCGCCGGCCGCGTAGCCGGAGGCGTGCATCGCCACGTCGTCGCGTTCGACGATGGTGCAGCGGAGGCCGTGCTCGGCGCCCAGGAAGTAGGCTACGGAGCAGCCGATGACGCCGCCGCCGACGATGAGTACGTCGGGGCCGGCGCCGTGGGTGGGACGGTTGGCGGTGGAAGTCATTCGGTTACCGGGGCCTGCCGATGTTCTCGCCTTGGTAACGGCCGGCGTAGGGTGAGTCGGTTTCGGTTTCCAGCGTCATGAACACCATTTGGATGACGCGGGCATCCTTCGCGACGTGGAACCCTTCGGGGTTGTAGACCACAAGCAGCGCCTGGGAGCGGCCGTGGTATCCCGCGTCCCAGACGGCGTTGTACACGGCGACGCCGCCGCGCAGCAGGCTGGAGCGGGGCTTGGCGAGCGCCATTACCCGTTTGGGCAAGCGCACCGTCTCGTTCAGGGTGATGACGTAGGGGCCCGGCGCCAGGCGTGCGAACCCGTCGGCGCCGAACTCGACGGGACGAGGTTCCGGCAGGCGGCGCTGGTCGTTGGAGACGCCGATGCGTCCCGTGCCGGCGATGGCGTCGATCGAGGCGAGCGTGAGGTCGATGCCGTTGGCTTGGAGCTGCGCCTCGAGGTCGACATAGCCTTCGATGAGGGGAGGGTCGGCGGACACGAGCGCGCGGATTTGCTGATGCGAGAGAACGCCCAACGCTAGGCCACCATGAGGGGAGTAAGGCGAACTATAGGATGGGTGGAGTGGCGGTGTCAAAGCCGCGATGGTGGTTGGATGGCCGGAAGGAACGAGTTGAGGAGACGAGTGGGCGGCGATATGGAATGAAACCGCAATAGTGATGGCACGAGTCGGCGGCGACTCGACATTGCCAAAGGGCGGGACGGCGATATCGTGCTTGACCCCGCGCGCCGGGGTGGGTAGCATTCCACGCTCGCCGACCGACGAGGCGGGGAGGAGGCGCCGTGCGCGGGTTCTGCATGAAATGCCGGTGCGAGCAAGAGATTTTGAAACCGAAGACGGTGCTGATGAAGAATGGACGGTCGGCGACGATGGGCGTGTGCGCGCGGTGCGGTACGCGCATGTACCGGTTGGGCAAGCCGTCGTGAGGACGGCGCCATGGGGCCGCGCAGCGCGCGAACTGCGGCGCCCGGGCGTGTGTTGTTAACGACGGTTGAGGTGCGCGGGTGCGGCTATAATGCGAAAGTTGGCCGCGATGTTGTCAGCGGCGCGACCGGCTGGCCGCGCGGTGGCCGGCGAAAGGCGATGAGCGATGGATTTCGAACTGACGCGGCGGGGCCTCGAAATCGGGGCGCTGGAACTACGGTTCTACTCGCTCGCCATCCTGCTGGGGCTGCTGGGCGGCATCGTGCTGGCGCAGCGCGAGGCGAAGCGGCGGGGCGAGAACCCCGAGCACGTGCTGAACATCGCCACCCTTGGCGCGTTCGCGGGCATCGTCGGCGCGCGGCTCTACCATGTGCTCGACGCGCAGAACATCCGAGGCTACCTCGACAACCCGATCCTGATCTTCCAGGTGTGGCGCGGCGGCATCGGCATCTTCGGCGCGATCGCGGGGGCCTCGCTGGCGCTCATCCTGTACGCGCGCTGGAAGCGGCTGAACGCCTGGCGCTGGTTCGACATCGGCGCGCCGGCGTTCCTGCTGGGTCAGGCGATTGGCCGGTGGGGCAACTTCTTCAACGAGGAGCTCTTTGGCCGGCCGACCTCGCTGCCGTGGGGCATTCCGGTTTCGGCCGCGAGCCGGCCGTTCGACTATCCGGCCAGCTTCTTCCCCGACATGCGGTTTCACCCGCTGTTCTTGTATGAGTCGATACTGAGCTTCATCGGCGTGGCCGTGCTGCTCTACGCGGCGCGTCGATACGCCCACTGGCTGCGCCCCGGCGACTTGCTGTGGCTGTATCTGATCTGGTATTCGGCCGAGCGCTTCCTGCTGGAGTTCCTCCGCATCGACCCGTGGACGGTCGGCCCCATTCCCATGGCGCAGATCGTGAGCGTCTTGCTCGTCGCCGTGGCGGGCGCGTTGATGTATTGGCGCCACCGCCAGCCGGTGCCCGTGGTGGCCGAGGCCGAGGACCAGGAGCCGCGACGCTCGCGCGCCTCGGAGAAACGGCTGCGCCGCCGCATGGGGGCGGAATAGTCCATGGCGAAGCGCGTGATCGTCACCGGTGGCGCCGGCTTCATCGGCTCGCACGTCGCCGACGCGCTGGTGGCGCGGGGCCACGAGGTGGCGGTGCTGGACGCGCTGAACACCGGCGAGCGCGGCAACGTGCCCACCAAGGCGACCTTCTACCAGGCGGACATCACCGACCCGGCCGCCGTGCGGCGCGTGTTCGCCGAGGTGCGGCCCCACTGGGTGGACCATCACGCGGCGCAGATCAGTGTGCCGGAGTCGACGAAGGACCCGGTCGCCGACGCGCAGGCCAACGTGGTGGGCTCGCTGGCCGTGCTGGAGGCGGCGCGCGAGACGGGCGTGGAGCATTTCGTCTTCGCCTCCACGGGCGGCGCGCTGTATGGCGATCCGGAGAAGATGCCGAGCGACGAGGAGACGCCCATCGCCCCGCTGGCGCCGTATGGCGCGGCGAAGGCGGCGGTGGAGGTGTACCTCGGCATGTATGCCCGCACGTGGGGCATGCGGACGCTGGCCCTCCGCTATGCGAACGTGTACGGCCCCCGGCAGTCGCCGCACGGCGAGGCGGGCGTGGTGGCGATCTTCGCGGCGCGGATGCTTTCGGGCGCGAACTCGACCATTTTCGGCGACGGCGAGCAGCAGCGCGATTTCGTCTACGTGGATGACGTGGCCCTCGCCAATGTCCTGGCCTTCGAGCGCGGGCTCACCGGCAGCTATAACGTCGGCACCGGGGTCGCCGCCTCGGTGAACGAGGTCACGCGCCTGCTGGTGCGGCATGCCGGCTTCGGCGGACAGGTGCTGCACGCGGCCGAGCGCCCCGGCGAGGTGCGGCGGATCGCGCTCGATGCCTCGCGGCTGCGGCGCGCCGTGGGCTGGGAGCCGTCGGTGTCGCTCGACGAGGGGCTGCGGCGGACGGTGGCCTTCTTCCGCGAGAAGGCGCGGGCGGGTCCTCGATCGCCGCATGCTTGAGGCCCTCCGGCGTGAGCGGACCGCCGCGCGGCCGGCGGCAGTGCTGAAGGGCCACTGACCCGCGCTCGCGCCCTACGTCGCCGCCACGCTCCTCCTCATCGCCCCCTGTTTCGGCCCGGCTCGCCGCCCGGCGTCGACGCGCCCACGTTCCTGCACCTGGCATCGGTCGCGCAAGAGGCGCTCCAAGGGCGCCTCGACAACCCATTCGTGGACCCTTATTGGTACGGCGGGTGGAACTACGCGCAGGCGTACTCGCCGCTGGCATATGCCGTCACCGGCGCGCTGGCGCTGGCGACGCCGCTGACGGTGGAAACCGCCTACCGCCTCGTCCTCGTGGTCGCCGTGTTCGCGTTGGGCGTCGCGACTTACCTGCTGGCGTTGGAGGTGGGCCTGCGGCGGCTGTTCGCGACGTGGGCCGGGCTCCTCGTGCTTGCCACGCCGCCGCTGTTCATGGGGGCCGGCCTCTACGGCTGGTTCTCCACCCTCGTCGCGCTGCCGTTCGCCATCGCCGGCCACGCCATGCTCGAACGCGCCATGCGGACGCGCCGCCGAACGCACGCGGCCATTGCCGGCGCGCTGTTCGGGGCATGCGTGCTCGCCAGCGCGATGGTGGGGTTCAGCATGGCCGTGGCGCTGGTGCCGTGGCTGGCCTACCACCTGGCGGCCTCGCGGGCGCGCGGCGACACGGCCCGGCTGATGGCGGTGGCGGGCGTGGCCGGGGCGGCGGTGTGCGGCGTGTGGGCGGCGTTCTTCTTGGCGCACGCCCTGCGCGTGGGGTTCGAGCGCGAAATTCCGGGCATCTGGGTCTTCAACCTGGACACGTTGCGGTACCGCATCTTTGCCCGCGGCTTCATCGGCGTGGACACCTATCCCACCTATCTGAGGGCCGTGCAGATCGCGGCCGGCCTCACCGGCGCCATTCACGCGGTGTTGTCGCGCTCACGCCTCGCGGGGCTGGCCTTGTCGGCGATGGTGCTGGCGTGGCTCGGCCTGGGCGCGGCCGTGAACCCGCTCATCAACGCCTATCCGCTCTCGGGGCTGGATATGGCCCGCATGTCGTTGCTGGTCATGCCGTTGCTGGCCGTCTGCGCCGCCTCGCTGCTGGGCGCGGTGACGTCGCTGCCGCTGGACGCGCGCGTGTCGCGGCGCCTGGCGCCGGTGCTGCCGCAGGCCGGGGTGACCGCGCTGTCGGCGTTGCCGGTGCTCGACGCCGCCGAGGCGAGGGAGGCGATCGCGCCGGTGTCGCGGCCGGCCGAGTACGTGCGGGCGGCGCGCTGGATCGACGAGCACACGCCGCCCGACGCCGCCTTCGCCGCCGTCGGCTTCCGCAACTGGGACGCCTATTGGATACCGAGGGACACGGGCCGCCGCGTGATGGACGGCTGGCACGACGAGGGCACGGCGGACTGGCTGGCGATCCGCGAGTTCAGGATGATGGGCTGGCAGGGCAGCGGGAACCCGGCGCGGCTGCACGAGATCATGCGCGAGCGGGGTGTCGACTATCTGGTCCTCGACGACTGGGACGGCCACGAGCTGTCGGAGGACCTGCGCCGCGCGGTCGAGGGCACGCCCAGCCTGTTCGAGCGGCGGTTCGCGGAAGCGGGCCTCACGATATTCCAGCGCGTCGACGGCCGATAGCCCGGCGGCCGGCCGTTGCCGTCGACGGTGGCGCGCTCACTCCACCGTCACGCTCTTGGCGAGGTTACGCGGCTGGTCCACGTCGGAGCCGCAGTAGACGGCGGTGTGGTAGGCGAAGAGCTGCAGCGGGATGGTAGCGACCATGGGCGCGAGCAGCGGCGGCGCGGCGGGCACCCACAGCACGTGGTTGGCGTGCTCGGCGATGATCTCGTCGCCGACGGTGGCGATGGCGAGCACGGGGCCCTTGCGCGCGCGCACCGCGTGGATGTTGCCGACCATCTTCTCGTAGAGCGCGTCCTTGAGGGCGATGGCGACGACGGGCGTTTCCGGGTCGACGAGGGCGATGGGGCCGTGCTTGAGCTCGGCGGCGGCCATGCCCTCGGCGTGGATGTACGAGACCTCCTTGAACTTGAGCGCGCCCTCGCGGGCGATGGGTTCGAGCAGTCCGCGGCCGATGAACAGGAACCGGCGATAGCGCGCGTATTCGGCGGCCAGCGGGCCGAACGCCGTGGCGTTCATCTCCAGCGCCTGGCCCATGAGGCCGGGCATCCTCGCGATGGTGTCGACCAGGTCGCGGACGGCCTCGTCGCGCAGGTGGCCGCGCGTGGCGCCGAGGTGGCCCGCCAGCAGCAGCAGGCAGACGAGCGAGTTGGTGAACGCCTTGGTGGAGGCGACGCCGATCTCCGGCCCGGCGTGCATGAGCATGGTGCCGTGGGCGATCCGCGTGACCTGGCTGCCGGGCACGTTGCAGATCGCCAGCGTGAGCGCGCCGTGCCGCCGCGCCTCGTTCAGCGCCTCCAGGGTGTCGGCTGTTTCGCCGGACTGGGTGATGGCGACGACGAGCGTGTCCTTATCGACGACGGGGTCGCGGTAGCGGAACTCGGCGGCGTTCTCGGCGGAGGCGGGCAGGCGGGCGAGGCGCTCGATGAAGCGCGCGCCGAGTTGGGTGGCGTGCAGGCTGGTGCCCATGCCGAGCAGCACCACGCGGGCGATGGACCGGATGACGTCGGGCGTGAACGGGACCTCGCCGAGCGTGACGGAGCCGGGGTCGAACGCGAGCCGCCCGCGCAGCGCGCTCATGGCGACCTCGGGCTGCTCCATGATCTCCTTCAGCATGAAGTGGCGGTAGCCGCCCTTCGCGGCGACGATGGGGTTGGATGCCATCGTTTGCTTTTGCAGCGGCACGCGCTCGCCGGAGAGGGTCGATATGTCGCAGCCGTTCGCCCGGACGACGGCCATTTGGCCGGGGGCAAGGGAGGTGACTGTCGGCGTGAGCGAGACGAGGGCAGGCAGATCGCTGGAGACGTAGCACTCGCCCGGGCCATGGCCGACGACGACGCCGCCCGCGTTGCCGATGCGGAGCGCGACGATCGCGTTGGGGGTGTCGGCGTGGAGGCCGGCGATGGCGTGCGCGCCCTTGAGCTGGAGCGCGGCGAGGCGCACCGCCTCTGGAAACGGCTTGCCTTGGTCGAGCAGGTCCTCGATGAGGTGAGGGATCACCTCCGAGTCGGTGGCCGAGTCGAAGCGGTGGCCGCGCGCGATGAGGTTGTCCTTGAGCTCCTGGTAGTTCTCCACGATGCCGTTGTGGACGACGACGACCTTGCCCGAGCCGCCAAGGTGCGGGTGGGCGTTGGTGTCGTTCGGCTCGCCGTGGGTTGCCCAGCGCGTGTGGCCGATGCCGACGGTGCCGGCGAGCGGCGCCTGCTGGACGACGCCGATGAGGTTGGCGAGCTTGCCGGTGGCCTTGCGAACATCGAGGCGCCGGCGGTCATCGACGGTGGCGATGCCGGCGCTGTCGTAGCCGCGGTACTCCAGCCGTTGGAGGCCTTCGAGCAGCAAGGGGGTCGCCTGTCGATCGCCGACGTAACCGAAGATGCCGCACATGGCGCACCGCCTGGGGCAGTCTATGAAGCCGCAAAAAGCGCAACCAGCGTAGCAGAGGGCATGGGCGCTGTAAATCGCGATGTCGGCCTAATCAACCGCCGGCCGGCGAGCCTCGATACGCTTAGCCAGGTCGTCGAGCGCGGCGGCGATCCCACGCGGCGCGGCGAGCCGGGCGACGGCTCGATGCCGTTGCAGCAGCGCCTTTAGATCGCCGATGGCCTGCGATTCCGCGAGCACGCGGAAGCCGTAGGGTTGGCCGGGGATCGGCACGTCGGGGCCGCCGGTGTCGACGGCCTGCACGAACAGGCCCTTGGGGGCGCCGGCCTTGTGCATTTGCCCGGTGGAGTGGAGATATCGCGGGCCGTAGCCGAATGAAGTGGCGATGCCGAAACGCCGGATCGCCGCCTGGCGGACGCGGATGGCGGCGGCCTCGATGGCGGGTGACCGCGGGGCATAGCAGAGTAGGGCCAGATAGTTGCCGGGGCCCAGCTGTTCCAGGAGCGCGTCGACGTCGAGCGTGGGCGGCGGCTCGGGCATGCGGTGCTCGTCGATGAAGGTCCGGAGACCCTCTTCCGTGAAGTCCTTGGCGCGCTGCACGTCCGGCTGGTCGAACGGGTGGACGCCGAGGAGCGCACCCGCGACGGCGGTGCCGAAGCCCCAGCGATAGAGCTCGGCGGCCATGTCGTAGCGGTCGGGCAGGTCGAACCGCAGCACCGGCCGGCCCGCCTTGCGGAGCGCCTCGAAGTGGGCGTCCGTCGCGCCGTTGTCGTCGCCGTCGAGGCGCAGATAGACGAAGAAGTGGTCGTCGCCGTAGGTGTGGGCGGGCATCGCCGGCTCGCCCGCGATGGGGATGACGCCGGTGCCGTCCTTGCCGAGGCTTTCGGCGAGCATCTGCTCGACCCAGAGGCCGAACGACGCGAGCGAGGGCGACGTGACGAGGATGAGCTTGTCGACGCCGGCTTGCGTGAGGGCGGCCGCGGCGGCGCCCAGCCAGGCGCCGGGGTTGTAGTGGGCGGTGGGGATGGCCCGGCATGCCTGCTGCATCCGTTTCGTGGCGTCGACGAACGCGTGGAGGTCGGCGCCGGTGAGCGCGGCGGGCACGAGGCCGAACAGCGACAGGCCGGAGAACCGTCCGCCGACGTCGGGCGGGTTCAGGAACACCTTGCGGAAGCCGGTGTCCTTGCCCATCCGCGCCAGTGGGGTGCCGGGGTCGGTGATGGCGACGAAGTGCTTGCCGGCCTGGTCGGGGCCGACGGCGCGCTCGGCGGCGTCGCTGAAGTGGCGGTAGAAGGACATGACCTCCAACGTGGTTCCGGACTTGGAGGACACGATGTAGAGGGTGTGACGGGGGTCGTTCTCGTCGGTCACGCGGCGCACCCAGCCGGGCACGGTGGAGTCGATCATCATGAGCGTGGGGTAGTCGGGCCGGCCGAAGGTGCGCGCGTACAGCTCCGGCGAGAAGGCGCTGCCGCCCATCGCGAGGAGCACGATGCGTCGGAAGCCCGCGTCGCGGACCTCCTTGGCGAACGCCTCCAGCTCTGGAATGTGCCGCTCCATCTCGTTCATCACGTCGAGCCAGCCCAGGCGGTTGGCGATCTCGCGCGGGTCGGGGCGCCACACAGTGTGATCGCGGCGCCACATGCGCTCGATCAAGCGGTCGTCGTCGAGCCGGTCGGCGGCGGCGGCGACGGCATGGCGCGCGTCGCCGAGTCTGGCGAACGGCGGGCGCGGGGCGCCGAGGAGCGTGCCGGCCTTTCGCTGGAGGCCCGCGATGAGAGTATCGTAGGAGACGGCGAAGGCGGTGACGCCGTCGCGCAGCAGGGCGGCGGTCACCTCCTCCATGTCGATGCCGGCGGCGGCGAGCGATTGGAGGGTGCGGTGGGCGCCGGCGATGGCGCCGTGCAGCGTGGCCTCGGCCGCGCCGTGTTCCAGCACCGCGTCCAGCGTGTTTTGCGGCATCGTGTTGACGGTGTCGGGGCCGATCAGGCTACCGACGTAGTAGGTGTCGGGGTAGGCGGAGTCTTTGGTGCTGGTGCTGGCCCAGAGCGGCCGTTGGACTCGCGCCCCCCGGGTTTCGAGCGCTTGGAAACGTGGCGTGCCGAACCGCTGCTTGAACAGATCGTAGGCGGCCGCGGCATTGGCGATGGCGGCCTTGCCCACGAGGGGCCGCAGGTGGTCCTCGCCGCGGGCGATGCGCGCGCGGAGCGTGGCGTCGACGGCGGTGTCGACGCGGCTGACGAAGAAGGAGGCGACGGACGCGGCCTTGGAGAGATCGCCGTTCCGCCGCGCCAGGTCCTCCAGGCCGGAGAGGTAGGATTCGATCACCCGCTCGTAGGCCTTCAACGAAAAGATGAGGGTGATGTTGACGTTGACGCCGGCGGCGATGAGCTCGCGCACGGCGGGAATGCCCTCCGGGGTCGCAGGCACCTTGATCATGACATTCGGTCGCTCCAACGCCTCGAAGAGGCGCTTGCCTTCGGCGATGGACCGCTGGGTGTCGTGCGCGACAGCGGGCGGCAGCTCCAGTGAGCAGTAGCCGTCGGCGCCCTTGGTGGCGTCGAAGACGGGGCGCAGCGCGTCGGCCGCCGCGCGGATATCGTCGATCGCGAGCGCCTCGAAGAGAGCGTCCGGGTCGAGCGAGCGTTCGGCGAGCGCCAGGATGGCCGCGTCGTAGGCGGTGCCGGACGCCATCGCCTTCTCGAAGATAGTGGGATTGGAGGTGAGGCCGGTGACGCCCTGGTCGACGAGCCGCGCCAGCGCGCCGGACTCGACGAGCTCCCGGCTAATGTTGTCGTACCAGACCGATTGCCCTGCCGCGCGAATCCGGTGGATCGTGTTCAACGAGGTCGAACGGGCCATTAGCCTGCTCCGGTGTGGGGTGTTCGGGCGAGGTGCGCCGTCTCGATCGCCCGCAGTTTGTCCAGCCGGCGGACGTGCCGCTCCTCGCCGGTGAAGCGGGCGCCGAGGAAGGCCGATACGAGCTCCTTCGCCAACTCGGGGCCGACGACGCGCCCGCCGACGCAGAGAACGTTCATGTCGTCGTGCTCGACGCCCTGGCGGGCGGAGTAGGTGTCGTGGCACATGGCGGCGCGGATGCCGGGGATCTTGTTGGCGACGACGCAGGCGCCGACGCCGCTGCCGCACAGCAGCACGCCGCGCTCCGCCTTGCCTTCCGCCACGGCCTCCGCGACGGCCTTCGCGAAATCGGGGTAGTCGTCGGTGGCGACGTACTCGTGGGCGCCGACGTCGATCAGATCGTGGCCGCGCTTTCGGAGCCAGTCCGCGATCTCGGTCTTGAGCGCCAATCCCGCGTGATCGGTGCCGATTACGACACGCACCAATGCCTCCCGAGCCGAGCGATGCGCCGTGGCACGAACACTATACAAGGGGCTCGCGTCCGGTGGACACGATTACGAGCGGCTTTAACCGGCTCAAACGCCGCCGCCGGCGCGTCCGCGCGGCCTAGGCACGAGGGCGGTGCCGGCCCTTGTCTGGTATGCTTTCTGACGCTAGGAGTGGGGCGTTCCCCGTCACGGCATGAGCGCCATCGGGCCTCGCGGGCCGTTAGGTGTCGCGCGTGGACCGCGCCCGGCGCCGGAGCGCGTCGATAGCGCGGCGATTTCGTCACGCGATGGGCGCCGAAATGCCTGCCCTCCTCCACCAGCGCGGTGCTAGCATGCGTCGCGGCCGTGGCGCGGCCAAGGCGGCGATGACACGCCGCGATGCCCGCGACCGATGTAAGGACTGACTTCGTGAACGGACGAGAACGCCCAGACGACCAACTCGGCAAGGCGCGGACGCTCCGGTGGCTGTTGCTGCTGATGCAGCCGGGCATCGGCTTGAAGCGGTGGCTGCTGCTGGCGATGGCCGGCGTGCTGCTGCTGGCGGGCGGCTTCGCGCTCGTGCTGTCGGTGCCGTTGAGCGACGTGGTGCTGCAGGCCGCGCGGACGCTGACGCTGAGCGGCAAGCTGCCGCCCGTGTGGCGCGGCGTCATCGTCCTGGCGATCGGGATCGCCTTCGTCGCCATCGGCGCGTACAACCTGCACCAGCGCTTCCTGTTCGGGGCGATGTATCGCCAGGTGCGGCCCGGCACCGGCGCCCTGGAGGGGCTGTCCACCTACCGGTCGCGGCGGCGCGGGCCGAAGATCGTCGCGATCGGCGGCGGAACGGGCCTTTCCACGTTGCTGCGCGGGCTGAAGGAGCACACCGAGAACATCACGGCGATCGTGACCGTGGCGGACGACGGCGGCAGCTCCGGGCGGCTGCGCAAGGAGTTCGGCATCCAGCCGCCGGGCGACGCGCGGCAATGCTTGATCGCCCTGTCGGATTCAGAGCCGTTGATGGAAGAGCTGATGTCGTTCCGGTTCGAGACGGGGCAAACGCTGGAGGGCCACAGCATGGGCAACCTGCTGCTGGCGGCGTTGACGCAGCGCTACGGCAACCTGCACGAGGCGTTGCAGGCGGCGGCGCGCCTGTTAGCAGTGAAGGGGCGGGTGGTGCCGTCGACCCTGGCGACGGGGCTGGTGTTGCGCGCGGAAACGGTGGGCGGCCATCTGCTGGAAGGCGAGTCGATGATTGGCGAGAGCCCGGACCGCATCGCGCGGATATGGCTGGACCCCAAGGCCGCCCCGCTGAACGCGGCGGTGGCGGACTCGCTGCGCGAGGCCGACGCCGTCGTCATTGGGCCGGGCAGCCTCTACACGAGCGTGCTGCCGAACATGCTGGTGGCCGGCATGCGCGAGGCGTTGAACCGCAGCGGCGCGCCAAAGGTGTTCGTGTGCAACGTCGCCACGCAGCATGGCGAGACCGACGGCTTGGACGCGGGCGGCCACTTGCGCGAGTTCGAGCGGCATTCCGGCGTGAGCGTCACGCACCTGTTGCTGAATGCGCGGCCGATCGCGATTCCCGTCCAGTTCCAGCAGCAGGCGATCTTGCCGGAGCCGCCGGCTGGCTTCGCGGGCGAGGTGCTGGTGCGCGACGTGGTGAGCCGCGAAATGCCCAGCAGGCATGACCCGAAGCTGCTCGCGGAGGCGGTGCTGGAGATCGCGAGGGGCCCGCGCACCCGCAATGGCAGGCCGCAGGCGGCGTTGCGCGCGTGACGCCGGACCAGCGGGTGTCCACCGGGCATTTCCCGCCGTGCTTTGCGTGAAGGCACTCATGCGCCGCCGTTCGGGCGTGTGCTACCGTCGCCTGGTTGGCACCATCCATGGCGCGGAGGGCCAGAATGCAGCACGGGAAGGCAGACCCTGGGGAGGGTCTCCAATCTGATTCGAGTTGGCCGGGCCCGGTCGATTTCCAGCACGGGCGCGTCTACACGCCGGCGCAGTCGCAGTTCCTGGGCAGGCTCGCGAGCCTCAAGGAACTGCGGGCGCAGCTGGAGCGGACGCTGGGCCCCGAGGCGTGGACGACGCAGCTGGTTGGACGGGGGCTGCTCGCCACGTACCGCGAGTGCGTCGACTTCGGCGTGGGCAAGGAAGCCGCGCGCATCGTCGGCGCCTAGGGGCCGGGACTAGGACCGGTTCTTCGGCCGGCGGCCGCGTCGCCTCGGCGCGTCGCCCTCGACCCAGAAGAACACCTGCCCATCCGACCGCTTGATCGTGAGGGTCTTCCCGCTAGCCTTGGCGGCGGCTCCAAGTCGCCTTCGCACGGCGCTCACGCTTTCGTTCGGGCCGGGCTGCAAGCGCCCGGCTTGCCCCACCGGGACTCGCTCGATGAACGCCGTGTATTCGCGCAGGATTTGCGCGCGCTTTCCCGATGTGCTTTTCATCTGGGCTTCGGTCAACGACAAAGTATCGAACTTTGGCATGATGGTCACTCCTTTGCATCCGCCGCAGGTCCTGGGCCGCGGGGCCAAACACATTACGCGAGCGGTTCGGCTCACGCCGGCAAACCGGACTGCGGTTGGATTGTACACGATGTTGGGCCTCGCGCTTGGCGCGAACCATCCATCGCTTGCATGCATCCGCATTCGTGCATGCGACTAGTTTGGTTTCATCAACGGTGTGCTCGGCGGTTCGCGATCGGTTGTCCGACGCGCACGGATTGAGCAGGCACACCGACGCGGGCCGCCTCGCGCATTGCCTCGCGGTGCGCGAGCCAAGATAATCCGACGCGAGAAACGAGATGCCGGGCGTCGCCGCCAGGCGCGGGATGGACGCACCGCGAGGAGCGCATGACCACTCCACCGGACGCGATGGTCGACGCACACCACCACTTCTGGGACCCGGCCCGGTTCGCATATCGCTTTCTCGGCGATGCTTCGTCGCCCCTGAACCGGGCGTTTCTGCCGGCCGACCTCGCGCCGGCCCTGGCCGCCGAGGGGGTCGCCAAGTCGGTGCTCGTGCAGGCCCACCCATCGCCGGCCGAAACCGAGTGGCTGCTGGCGCTGGCCGAGGACACGGATTTCGTGGCCGGAGTCGTCGGCTGGGTGGACCTGGCGGCGCCGGAATTGCCGTCGATATTGGACCGCTTGCAGCGGCATTCCAAGTTCAAGGGCGTGCGGCGGCCGGTGCATAACGAGCCGGAACCGGGCTACCTGCTGCGGCCCGAGGTGCTGCGCGGATTACGCGAGCTGGCGACGCGGGATTTGCCCTTCGATTTGCTGGTGCACCCACGCGACCTGCGCATCATCCCCGAGGTGGCCGAGGCGGTGCCCGATTTACGCATGGCGCTGAACCATATCGGCCGGCCCGACATCGCTTCCGGGTACGTGGAGCCGTGGGGCACGCACATGCTGCGGATCGCCGCGCATGACCGGGTATGGTGCAAGCTCTCGGGATTGGTGACGGCGGATGCGGAAACGGGCTGGCGGGTGGCGCGCCTGACACCGTTCGTCGACCGCGTCGTGCGGTTGTTTGGGCACGGGCGCCTCATGTTCGGCAGTGACTGGCCGGTGTGCACGCAGGCCACCAGCTACGGTGAGGTCGTCGCGGCGGCGCGGCAGGCAATGGGGCCGGCGACGGCGGAGCAAGCGGAGCGCGTGTTCGGCGGCGCCGCCACCGAGTTTTACCACCTGGCGTGAATGGCGCGGCTACTCTTAAGACCCTAAGACATGATTTTCGAGTATGCATAGGTCGCGCGGGCCTGGGCGAGCGGCGGCGGCGCGAGGCGGTCGCGGCGGGCGCGATGGCAAAGCCGCCGCCACTACGGTATCGTGACATCTCCAAATCAAGTCCTCATTCGAGGTTGAGCATGTCGACGGCCCCTGAGAAGACGGTGTGGACCGCCGTGCCGGTCCCCTCGACGAACGTGACCGTGTATGAAGCCATTTACCGGCGGCGCATGGCCTGGTCGTTTCTCGACAAGCCGGTGCCACGGGAGAGCCTGGAGCGGATGCTGTCGGCGGCGGTGTGGGCGCCGAACCACCGGATGACGGAGCCCTGGCGGTTCGTGGTGCTGGAGAAGGGCACGCCGCTGCGCGAGCGGGTGGGCGAGCTGGCCTACTGCGGCACGCTGGGTGCGATGGGCGCGGAGCGCGCGGAGGCCTACCGGCGCAAGGTGACCGATCCGCCCGTGGTGATGTTCGTCTACAACGCGAAAGGCCCAGACGACTTCGTGACGCGCGAGAACTATGCCGCCACGGTGTGCGCCATTCAGAACATGGCCTTGGCGGGTGTCGCCGAGGACCTTGCCGTGACCTGGGAAACCGGGCGGGTGACCCGCGTGCCGGGGCTGGCCGAGGCGCTGGGCGCGCGGCCGGACTGGGAGATGGTGACCATGCTCACCATTGGGTTCACGGAGGAACAGTCGAACGCCAGCCGCACGCCGGCGGGCCATTTCACGCGCTGGGCGTGACGGCCCGGCCGCGACCATAACGGAGGAGATCATGGAGCCGCGCAGGGCGAGCCAGTCGCGAGTCGCCGGGCCAGTCCTCTTCGGTGCGATCCTGATACTGGTGGGCGCGCTGTTGCTCCTGGGCACGCTCACGACATTCGACATCGGCTCCATCTGGCGGTGGTTGCCCTCGGCGCTCATCGTGATCGGCCTGTGGCAGCTCTACGAGAGCAGGGGGCGCGCGCTCACGGGACCACTCATCCTTATCGCGGTCGGCGTGCTCGTGCAGCTCGCGGTGCTCGACGCGGTCGAATGGAGCACCATCGCCTGTTTCTGGCCGGTCATCATCATCCTGGCGGGCCTCTCCATCCTGCTGGGCCGGCAGGGGACGCGCGGCGGGGCGACGGCCTCCGGAAGCGACCGCCTGAGCGCCACCGCGCTGTTCGCCGGCGTGGAGCGACGGATCACCTCCAAGGACTTCCGTGGCGGCGAGGTGACGGCGATTTTCGGAGGCGGCGAGGTCGACATGCGCGACGCCGAGGTGACGCACCCGCCAGCCACGCTCAACGTCACGGCGCTGTTCGGCGGGGTCGACATCAAGGTGCCGGAGGGCTGGAGGGCGGACCTGCCCGTCACGGCGATACTTGGCGGCGCTGCCGACGAGCGCCGCGTGCGCGTGGCGCCGACCGATGGGGCGCCGCAACTGATCGTCACCGGCGTCGCGATGTTCGGTGGCGGCAGCCTGAAGAATTGAGGGACGGAGAGGCGTGCCCCGCCCGACTTTCGTACATTGGAGAAACGGATCCCTCGGCGTCACACTCAAAGTTGATTCGTGAGCCAGGGGAGGGATCCGTGGAACGGCAACCAGGCCCGTCACGCCGCGTTTGGCGTGACCAACGAGGCATCACCGGCCTCGAGACGGCGATCATCCTGATCGCGTTCGTGGTGGTGGCCTCCGTGTTCGCCTACACGGTGCTCACCGCCGGCATCTTCTCCTCGCAAAAGAGCTCTGAGGCGATCCACTCGGGCCTCTCGGAGGCGCGGTCGTCCATCGTGCTGAAGGCCGGCACCCTGGCCTTCATGGACAGCGTGGACATCGACGGCAACACGGCCACGAACGACACGCAGAACGCCGTAGTGAAGGTGGCGGTCACCATCGGCGTGGCGCTCCAGGGGACCTCGGTCGACCTGACGCCGGCGTTCCGCGTCAACCCGGCCACCGGCTACCTGGAGACCACGGGGGCAGTCGAACACCTTCGTCGTCAATTACCTCGACGACCGGCAGCACATCCCGAATATCGCGTGGACGCTTGGCTTCAGCGGAGCGAACGATGGCGACAACACGTTGGAGGGCATCGAGCGCGCGGTGCTCACGCTGTGGCTCGTGGACTATAAATACGACCCCGTGGCGGGGCTTTACTACACACTCGGCACCGGCCCGACGGACCCCTTCGTGGACGCCCAAGCCATGCTGTTCGGCTCGACGACGCCGTTCACCATCGAGCTGCTGCCGCCCGTCGGCGCGCCCATCGCGGTCGAGAAGATCATCCCGCAGGGATTGAACCCGGTGATGGACCTGCACTAGCGGGGCCGGCGCTGGGGTTGCGGATGGTGTCCCGGGCGGGATTCGAACCCACGACCAACTGCTTAGAAGGCAGCCGCTCTATCCAACTGAGCTACCGGGACATGGCCGGCACCTTTCGACTATAGGGGCGCGTTTCGGGGCGGTCAAGCGCCAGCGCGGCCCGCGTTGGCGCTTGCTGGCGAGGCGCCGGGACGCACCGCGCTGGCGCCTGCGGGGGAGGTGCGAGCGAACCGCGCCGGAGGTGGCCGGGACGGGGTGGGTGGAGGGCGCGAAAAACGCGCTCCATGCGCCGGGGTCGACGCGTACCTCGGCTTGGCGGTCTGGAGGCGGCGTATCACCGCGTGGCGTCGCCGAGGGGTGGCGGCGCCACTCTATACGCACGACACCAGCCCGTAAGCACGATTGGGACAGGCACGTCTTCCAATTCGGCGAACCGCTGCCTATGATGATGAAGCCGTCGCTGGGTGTTCTAGACATTTTTGATACTTCTCCAATATTGTGACTAGCTATAACCTTAGACTCATGGTAGCCGAATATTGACATAGTTCTGAGACGCTGGTATGACTATTGGCGGCAAATGGCCGGAACATCCACTGCGAGGGAGGGTTTGAGGTATGGCGCGCAAGACCCGTCTCATGGTGCAGGTGGAGGAGCGGTACAAGCAGTCCCTCGAAAGGCTGCTGCCGGAGATGATCAACGAGCATGGCCTTTCGGCCACCGCCTCGACCCTTGAGGTTAGCAAGGCGACGCTCGGCTACTGGCTGCTGAAGCTGGGGATCAACGTTCGGCGCGTGGCGCTCGCTCCTGGCGAGTCGCTCGAAGTGAAGCGGGCGAGCTAGGGGAGGCTCGGCCGCGGTCGCGAGTGACGCATGCATGACGGCCCGGTCCGCACGCGGACCGGGCCGCCATGTTTAACCGGCGGCGTCACGGGCTTCCACGGCGTGGCGATGCCAGCCGCGCCTTGACACCCGGGAAGCGTGGTGATAGGAATACGTGACGAAATTCACGAGCGGCGCGGGCAGGAGCGCGACCCCGCCCGAGCTCGGCGAAGCGAGGTCACCTCCGTGAGCTTGCGTACTCCTGCCCTGCTTGCCTTGGTGCTGGTTGGCTGCGTGGCGTTGCTGGCCGCCTGCGGCGTGAACCCCACGCCCACGCCGTCGGAGTGCGTTTCGGCGGACGGCGGCACGCTCGCCAACTCGGACTGCACGGCGCCGGGAGTCACGCCGGACCCCACCGCCACCCCCACGCCCTCCGGCGGCAACGGCGGCAACGGCGGCGGCACCGGTGGACAGGCCGTGTTCGTCAGCAACGGCTGCGGCGCCTGCCACATCATCAACAGCGTGCCGCAGGCGCGGGGACAGGTCGGCCCCGACCTGTCGACGATCGGCGCGAAGTATGACGCCGCCTATATCCGCGAGTCGATCGTGTCCCCGAACGCGGTGATCGCCGCCGGCTGCCCCGGTGGTCCGTGCGCGGCTGGCGTGATGCCCCGGCAGTTCGGGACGCTGCTGACGCCAGAGCAGCTCGACTCGCTGGTCGATTTCCTCGCCGGCCTCAAATAGGCCAAATCCGACGACCGTGGACAAGGGGAGGGCCGCCCAAGGGTGGCCCTCCCTTTTCTCGTTGCGCCTTGGCATCGAAGGCCTTGGCGACGGCACCGCGGCCACGTGTCCGACGGTGCTTGCCTCGCGTTGACCCTCCGGATGGCGAAACATATACTGTGCGCGCCTTCGCCGGCCAATAACCACAATATGTTGAGGTAGCCGCCATGCGGTTGAACTGCCTTCAGGAGAATCTCAGCCACGGGCTCGGGGTGGTGCAGCGTGCCGTGGCTACCCGCACGACATTGCCGATCACGCAGCACGTGCTGCTGACGACGGACGAAGGCCGGCTGAAGCTCTCCGCGACGAACCTGGAGATCGCCATCAGCACGTGGATCGGAGCGGAGATACAGGAGGAGGGCGCGGTGACCGTGCCGGCTCGCCTGTTGACCGAGTTCGTCAACTCGCTCAGCCGCCAGGCGCTGGAAGTGCAAGCGTTGAAGCACGGCAAGGGCATCACAGTTAAGGGCGACCGCGTCGAGGCGAACATCAACGGCGCGGACGCCAACGAGTTCCCACCGATACCGAACGTCAACAGCGGCATCGCTTGTCAGGTGGCGGCGAAGGCGCTACGCGACGGGATACGGCAGGTCGTGTTCGCGGCGGCGATCGAGGATTCGCGACCGGTGCTCACCGGCGTCAACCTCCAGTTCGACGGGGATCAGCTGACGCTTGCCGCGGCGGACGGCTTCCGCCTGGCGGTGCACACGACGACGCTCGCGCGGGCGGTGTCGGAGAAGTTGTCGGTGATCGTGCCGGCGCGCACGATGTCGGAGGTCGAGCGGTTGATCGAGGGCGACGATCCGATCGACGTTGTCGTGACGCCGCAGCGCAGCCAGGTGCTGTTCCGCATGAAGAACGTGGAGATGGTGTCGCAGCTGATTCAGGGGACGTTCCCGAACTACCGGCAGTTGGTGCCGCAGGAGCACGCGACG
Organism: SAR202 cluster bacterium; assembly: GCA_016872415.1. Taxonomy (GTDB): domain Bacteria; phylum Chloroflexota; class Dehalococcoidia; order Lucifugimonadales; family Australimonadaceae; genus VGZX01. Next base: position 21,998 of record VGZX01000010.1, read on the forward strand.
CGGGTGGTGGTGGGGTTGGGCGAGCTGCAGCGCGCCGCGCGGACGGCGGCGATTTTCGCGAAGGACGGCAGCGGCATCATCCGGCTTCAGATGCAGCCGGCTGGCAAGGGTGGCGGCAAGCTCACGATCTCGTCGCGCGCCGAGGAGGTGGGCGAGCACGTGAGCGAGCTGGAGGCGGGGGTGGAGGGCCAGGACGCGCGCATCGCGTTCAACAGTAAATACTTGACCGAGGTGCTCAACGTCATCGGCGAGAAGCAGGTGTCGGTGGAGCTAACGACTTCATCGAGCCCGGGCGTCTTGCGGCCCGTCGGCAACGACCGCTACGTCCACGTCGTCATGCCCATGTTCGTCCAGTGGTGAGTAGGATTCCCTGGTAGTGAAGCCGTTTCAGGCTGGCCCCTGTCGCCGCGAAGGGTAGGGCTAACCTTACTCTCCAATGACAGCGGAACCTCAATCGACGCTCCATCTACGGAGCCCGACTCCGCTATCGTGGCCTCGAATCCCAGCAGGGCTAGCACCTCGCGCCGCTGGGTTAGGTCCATCGTCCGCATGCGTGCCGCGATGCGCTTCGCGAAGGCGTTGACCGCCGCGCGGTTCACATCGGATTCGCCCGAACCGCCGCGCGGCGCCTGTAGCGCCTTCAACTCGCGTTCCAGCGTCCGGCGCCCGCTCGCTATCTTCTCCAACTCGGCTCCGATGGCCTCAGCCGCGCTCGGCGCGGAGCGCAGCGCCGCCACCAGGTTCTTTTCCTCAGCAGCCAGCGCCTTGACACGCGCGCGGAGCTCGGCGCCGCCGTCCTGCTCAGGCACCGCCGCAACGGTGCGTTGCGCCATCACGCGGTCATAGAGCCAGTCGGCATCGCTCACCGCCTTCATGAGGCCCGTCCAGACGCGCTGGTCCAGCTGCTCCATCCGTGGACGATGGGCGTGGCATATCTGCGGCCGCTTGGCTGTCGGGCTGGTGCCACGGCACACGTAGTACCGCCAGCGACCTCCCATCTTCTGCCCCGTTAGGCTTGTGCCGCAGCAGGCGCACCGGAGCGTCCCTGAGAGCAGGTAGGGTTCACGGGCATGGCCGGAGCGCCGTGGACGCGCTAGGTGCGCTTGCACCCGTTCAAACGTGGACATGTCCACGAGGGCAGGGGTGAAGCCCTCAATCAGCATGACCTCACTCGCTTCACGTAGGTGGCGCTCGCTCTTATCGTGTGCTAGCAGCTTCGTGGACTCCTTGCCGTACCGCGTGACGCCCGCGTAGGTTGGATTCCGCAGCGTGTTCTTCAGCGTCCACGGCGACCAGGGCGAACCCGTCTTGCCCGTGATGCCGTCTCGGTTGAGCATCGCCGCGATGGTGTTCAGCCCCAACCCCTCTAGCGCCATCGCGAACATGCGCCGGACTATCGCCGCCTCTGCCTGATTCACCGTCCGCGCCTGTGGCCGCTTGGATGCGCGGTCACGCGGCTGGTAGTCGTAACCGTACAGGCCCGCGCCGGAGCCAACCGGCAGGATCCCTGCCTTGGCTGTCGCACGCTTGCCGTCCATCGTGCGCTGCCGGATCTTCTCTTTCTCTAGCGCCGCCGCCCAGCCCGTGACGAAGTTGACCAGGCTCCCCGTGTGGCTCGTGTCGAGCGTGCCTTTCAGCGTGTAGACATCCACGCCACGGTCACGCGCCTCGCGCAGTATCACCGCCTGCCAGACCTCATCACGGCTCAGGCGGTCGGTGTCATAGCACACGACGGCGCTCACCTGCTTCGCACGCACCAGCGACCGCACGCGGTCCAAACCGTCGCGCTCGATGAACTCACCGGATGCCTGCTCCACGATGATGTTATCGGCAGGCACCGTGAGGCCGTGGTGCAATGCGATGCGTTCGCACGCCTCGCGCTGCGCTTCCAGCCCTAACCCGACCTCTGCTTGACCAGGGGTAGACACGCGGATGTAGACGACTGCCGTAGGCATAAAACAAACCCTCCTGTTTTGTGGAGGGCATCTCGTGGACAGGCTAGAATAGCCTGAGCGTGCGGTGCCACTTACACCGTGCGTTAGTCCCTAGGCGGTGTTGCAAGCGCCCCTAGGGACGCCCTGTTTCTACGCCTAGCCCACAGACGTATCAAGCATTCTGTACCCTGAGCGCGCGTCCTCTACGCCGTTGTCACCCTCGCCGCCGTCAAAGGCCAGGGCGTCGGCATCGTCGCTCAGGTCATCATTGGGCAGTGGCATGATGCCCGCCATCAGCGCGCCTGCCCTGCGCGCTTCGCAGCCGCTTGCTGTTGCTGCCATCGTTGCGCGAACACCGCCGCGGGGCCCGTGTTCGCCGCCCATTGGAGCCAGCGCCGCCCTCTATCGGTCACGACGTAGCGCACCGTACGGTTGCCCGTCGCCGCACCCGCCACGCGCGCCAGCAGCGACTTGTCACCATTCCGCGTCATATAGATGGTGGAGAGGCTTCCCTTAACTTGTTTCAGGCTCAAGCCGGTCATCCGCACGAGCTCCGCCGCCGTCAACCCCATCGTTCCCTCTGCAGGTGGATACCGGCGCCGGTAGTCCTCTAACGCCCACAAGATGCGCCACTTACCCTCATTCGTGAGCATCGTAGGCCCCACCTTGGCGACGAAGGGACGGCCCTCCGCCTTATCGACTGCCTCTGCTACTGCCTCGTTCGTGGTCATGTCCAATGCCTCTCTTCGATTCACGGGGTTGTGTTTCAACACCCTCTTTATGCCGTGACGACCTGTGACTAATTGGCGGTCTCGCGAACCCCAGCGGTCAGCGCGGCCCCCAGCGCGCGTGCTCACACCGGCAGGTCACCGACGGGTTCGGCGGCTTGCCGTAAGCCATCTCGATAAGCAGATTCCCGCGCTCTTCGACGTTCACCAGGGGTTCTGAATGCACCCTGCCATCCGACGGACGGTAGAACCGGCGGACTAGCCGGACGGATGCCGGACGCACTAACCCGCAGTGAGGACACACGCGGCGCCGGATTTGCCAGCCGATGCACGTCCGCCAGCCGTTCGCGGCCCATGTCCAGCGTGTGAGGCGCCGGTAGGTGTTCGCCGCCTCGTGCAAGGCTTCCCGATGCTGCTCGAAACGCGCGACCAGGCGCGCTCGCACAGAAGTGTCGTGATGCGCATCAAGGCATGGCCATGCCCATCGCTATCTGGCGGTAAGCAAGAGAATTTTCATCAGGGTGCGGCGGTTGAGCGGTGCTGCGTTGGCGGCGAGGGCGGTTGGCCGACGGTGGGGCGGACGCGTCCGTGTCGGCGCGGCGCGGCTCGGCCAGGGGAATCCGTCGCGGTTTCGCTGCGTGTTGCCGGTTTCGGCGCCCTATCTCGACGGCGGGGACTAATAGCGATAGACTGCCGCGCATTCGGGCCGCAAGGAGTATGGCGATGGGTATGGAATTGACCGTCGATCCAACGAGTAGGGGGCTCACGGAGGAGGAGATCATCCACATTTCGGGCTTGTCCAGCCATTGGGTGCGTCTCGCCAATGGGTCGTTGGCGCACTACGTGGTGAGCGGCGACACGGGCCCTAAGGTGATTCTGCTGCACGGCGGTATCGTCGGCTCCTCCGGCACGGCGGGCTGGCGGTTCATGGCGCCGTTCCTGGGCGCGCACGGTTTTCGTGTCTACTGTCCCGACCAGCCCGGCTTCGGCTGGGCCGACACCGGCCCAACGGGCCGGCGCTATCTGGAGATGGGCCCGGTCGGCGTCGTCGAGTTCATCAATGATTTCGCCAATGCCATCGGCGCCGATCAGTTCTTCTTGGGCGGCAATTCGATGGGCTGCATCAACACCGTCAATTACACGGTGGCTCACCCGGAGCGGGTGAAGGGTATGTTCCTGATCGCGGGCGGCTTCGGCGACATCGTCGACCCGGCGAAGCGCATCCCGCCCAAGGATGGCCGGTTCACCCCGAACCCCGCCTATCAGACCATTCCGTTCGACGGCACCGAGAAGAGCATGCGCGACCTGATGATGGGCATTATCTACAAGGCCTCGGCCGTGTGGCCCGAGCTGGCGACGATGCGGACGAAGGCCGCGAACCGGCAGGCGGAGGCGACGAAGATCCGCATGGCCGCCGCCGAACGCTTCCAGAAGGAGCCGAATCTGGTGCAGCTGGTGAGCACGAAGCACCGCTTGAAGCAGCTGACGGTGCCGGGCATCTACCTCTACGGTGTTCAGGACGTCTTGCTGCCGGTCGAGAACGGCTTCATGCAAGAAGACGTTGGCTTCGACCACATCCAGTTCTTCTACCCGGATGAGTGCGGCCACCAAGGTCAGACCGACCAGCCGGAGATGTTCAACCAGGCGGCGCTGGAATTTTTCCGGGACGGCAAGGTGAGCTGGAAGACGGCTCAGTGGGCGGGCGTGTCGCGCCGGAAGCCGATCAACCCGAACCTGGTGCAGGAGCCCGGCGGCGGCTTCCGCAAGCCGGACCCGAATTTCTACGAGCAGTTCACCCGCGAGGCGAAGGCGAAGAAGGCGGCGACCTCGGCGGGCTAGGCCGGCTCTCCGGCATGAGCCGATACGATGAAGGGTCCCGTGGATGTCCACGGGACCCTTCATTTTTTCTAGCGATCCGTGCCAGCCTACATCTCGGTGACGTCCATCTTGATCAGTGGCAGCGGGCCGGCCTTCTCCGCCGGCGGGACGTAGGGCCAATACTTGGCGAGCGCGCCGCCGTCGACGTTGAAGTCGGAACCGGTGATGAGCCGGGCGTAGTCGGAGCAGAGCCAGGCGACGACGTGGCCGTAGTCGGTGGGGGTGGGCAGCTCGCCCAAGGGCACCATGGTGGCGAAGTCGGCGGTGCCGCCGGTGTGGTACTTCTGCCCCGGCTGCCCGGCGGCGTTGGCGCGCTCGGGGCCGTCTGGAAGGTCGTACCAGCCGCCGCCGCGGGCCGCGGCCCTGGAGCGCGCGGCGATCATTTGCACGTTGTCGGGTTGGGTGGCGGTGGGCGTGAAGGTGTTGATGCGGATGCCGTGGGGGGCCAGGTCCATGGCGGCGGCGCGGACGAACTGGATAATGCCGCCCTTGCTGGAGCAGTAGCCTATGCTGTTGGCACGGCCCTGCCAGCCGGCGGTGGAGGCGAGGCAGACGATGCTGCCCTTGATCTTGTTGTCGACCATGTGGCGGCCGACCCATTTGGTGTTGAGGAAGTTGCCGGAGAGGTTGACCATGATCTGGCGGGTCCAGCGGTCGTAATCGAAGTCCAAGACGCTGGCGCCGCCGTCGATGGCCGCGCCGTTGATGAGGATGTCGATGTGGCCCCAGCGGTCGACGACCTTTTGGACGTAGGCTTTCACCTGCGCCTCGTCGGACACGTCGCCGGGGATGGCGATGGCTTCGATGCCATTGCGCTCCAAGCGGGTCACGGCCGCCTGCGCCGCTTCGGGCCGGATGTCGTTGCAGGCGACCTTCGCGCCATATTTGCCCAGCATGAGGGCGAGGCCGCTGCCGATGTTGGGGCCGGCACCCGTCACGAGCGCGACTTTGCCGTTCAGATTGACGTCCATCCTGCTCCTCTCGTTCCCCGTGGTTTCATTGCTTCGCCGGTACGGTAGTATCGGCCAGATAGCCCGTCAAGCATTCGGTAGCTGATTGACGCGGAGGCGTCGGCTTGCGAGCATTCGCCGAAGCTTACTAGACAATATCGCCGGCGAGGACCAGCCAGGATGATCGTCGTGATAATGGGCGTGTCGGGCGTCGGCAAGACGACCGTTGGGCAGTTGTTGGCGGCGACGCTGGATTGGCCCTTTTACGATGCGGACGACCTGCATCCGGCGGCGAACGTCGAGAAGATGCGCCGCGGCCCAGGTCGACAATGGCGCGGAACTCGGCTGGGCTGACGGGCTGGATGGACAGCCTGACACCGCGCTTGAGCAGCATCACGTGTTCGAGGGCGGGCACCGTGCGCATGAAGTCGAGCGTCACCGGCACGCGGAAGCGCTCCAACGGCGCGATGTCGACCACGTACCAGATGGGGTTTTCCGGGGTGCTCTTTGGGTCGGGGTGCTCGGAGCGGGGGTCCCACGCCGTCTTGTCTGGGTGGCCTGCCTTCACCACCTTCGCCACGCCCACGACGGCGGTTGGATCGGTGCTGCTGTGGTAGAACAGCACCTCATCGCCATCCTTGATCTCGTCGCGCAGGTAGTTGCGCGCCTGGTAGTTCCGGACGCCGTCCCACTCGGCGGTCTTGTCGCGCGCGAGGTCGTCGTAGGAGTAGGCCGACGGCTCGGACTTGAACAGCCAGTAGCGCTGCGGCATGGTCGCTCCTCGGGTGGCAGGGTGACGGCGCGGAGTATAGCGGAGCGCGACGGAGCGGTGTCGCTCGCGTCGCCGGTTTGGTAGTTTGTTAACCGTTAACAATCCGTTCACCGGTCGCTAACGCGCTGGATGGCCGTGCCGCCATAGAATGGGCGCGCCCCGGGGAGGCCCACGTGCACAACCAAGCCGTGCTGGTGGTCGAAGACGAGGAGAACTTGCTCGAGGCGTTGCGGTACAACCTCGAACGCGAGGGGTATCAGGTCCACACCGCGCAGGACGGCGTGACAGGGCTGGAGCTGGCGCGCCAGGTGCGCCCCGAGCTCGTGCTGCTCGACGTGATGCTGCCACGGCTGGACGGGATGGAGGTGTGCCGCCTGCTGCGCCGCGAAACCGACACGCCAATCCTGATGCTCACCGCGAAGGGCGAGGAGATCGACCGGGTCGTCGGCTTGGAGTTGGGCGCCGACGATTACGTGACGAAGCCGTTTAGCATGCGCGAGCTGCTTGCGCGCGTGCGGGCGATGCTGCGGCGATCGCGTAAGCAGGGCGATGGCGCGGCGCCGCCGAACCGCGTGCTGCGCGCGGGCGATTTGGAGCTGGACGTGACCGGCCACACCGCGCGGCTGCGGAACGAGGTGCTCGATTTGAAGCCCCGGGAGTTCGAACTGCTGGCCCTGCTCATGGAGCATCGTGGGCGCGCCTTCACCCGCGACAACATCCTCGAACGCCTGTGGGGGCACGACTACATCGGCGATCCGCGCACCGTCGACGTCCACATCCGCTGGCTCCGCGAAAAGATCGAGCCCGACCCCGGCCACCCCTCCCGCATCATCACGATCCGGGGGGTCGGCTACCGGTTCGAAGGGTAGGCCGGTGGACGCTCACGCATGGCGCGCCGCGGCCATTCACGCGGTGGCGATCGCGGTTCTCATCGCCGGGTTCGTGTTGTCGAACGGTTGGCTGTTCGTGGCCGGCGTCCTGCTGGAAGTGGTCGCGTCGTCGTACACAGTGAGCGCGCTCCGCAGTCATGCCGGGGCCATGCGGAGCGTCGCGGCGGGTGCGCGGCGGATGGCGGCCGGCGATTTGACGGTGCGGGTGGAGGGCGGCGCCGGCGGCGACGCCGAGGCGCTGGCGAACGTGTTGAACGGCATGGCCGCATCGCTGCGCGACATCATCGGCGACCTATCGGCGGAGCGCGACAAGCTGTCGGCGGTGCTGGACACGATGGCGGACGGCGTGGTGATGGTGGACGCCGCCGACCGCGTGACGCTCATCAACCCGGCGGCGCGCGGGCTGCTGGGCGCGCCGGCGCGCGCCATGGCGCCGGGCGCCAACGGCCACGCGCGGTTCAGTGAGCTGGCGCACGACCACGAGCTGGTGGAACTCGTTTCGCGAAGCCGCGCGCGGCGCGAACGCCAAACGGCCCAGCTGGAGCTGCTGCGCGGGCGCCGCCACCTCAGCGCCATCGCGACGCCGCTATCGGGCGAGAACACGGGTGCCGTGCTGCTCACGTTCCACGACCTGAGCCGCTCGCGGCAGGTGGACACCACGCGCCGCGAGTTCGTCACCAACGTTTCGCACGAGCTGCGAAGCCCACTGGCGTCCATCAAGGCGATGGTGGAGACGCTGGAGGGCGGGGCGCTGGATGACCGGCAGGCGGCGGGCGACTTCTTGCGGCGCATCCACCAGGAGGTCGACCGGATGGTCGAGATGGTGGAGGGCTTGCTGGAGTTGGCGCGCGTGGAGAGCGGTCAGACCGAGCTCCGCATGACGGCCGTCGACATGGTCGCGCTGGCGGAGGAGGCGCGCTCCGCCATGCAGGCGCGGGCGGAGGCGGCCGGCATCGCGATCGACGTGAGCTCCACCGGCCGGTGCGGGGCGACGGGTGACGCAGCGAAGCTGCGCCAGGTGTTGGTGAACCTGCTCGACAACGCGCTCAAGTTCACGCCGGGGGGCGGGCGCATCGTGGTGACACTGGGGATGCAGAACGACTCCGTGCGTGTGGAGGTCTCCGACACGGGCCGTGGCATCGCGACCGAGCACCTGCCGCACGTGTTCGAGCGTTTCTACAAGGTCGACCGTTCCCGCCGCGACGGTGGAACAGGCCTTGGCCTCGCCATCGCCCGGCACATCGTCGAGGCGCATGGGGGCACCATCGGCGTCGAGAGCGCCGTAGGGACCGGCAGCACGTTCCGCTTCACCGTGCCGGCAGCGCCGCCCGAGCGGTAGCCGCGCCCCTTGGCCGCATTGGATTGCCGTCACCCCCGTCGCGGGCCGCGAGCCGCCATCGTTTTGGCGAGGCGCCGTCCAAGGCATCAGTGACGCCCGCCTCGTCGCGACCCCGCACCGCCCGTGCGCTTAACCACTCGTTAACACGACGTTCGGGGCGCGTTAACTCAGCGCCGCTAACGTAAGAGCCGACACGAAAAACGTAGGAGGCACAATGCGTACTGGTTCGATTGGACGATTCCCCCTGTTCGCGGTGTTCGCGGTCATGTCCTTGCTGTTCTTGCTGGCCGCATGCGGAAGCGACCCGACGGCGACGCCGACCATCGCGCCGGCGGCGACCAACACCCCCACGGCCACTCCTCGTTCGACTCCCACGCCCACGACTCCCGGCCAGGCCACGCCGACGCCAACTCAACCGGCAGGCGCCAAGGTCGAGGTCTGCCCGACGCAGAGAGTGAAGGGGTTGACCGGCGCGGGCGCCACCTTCCCATTCCCCCTGTATTCGAAGATGTTCGATGAATACAACAAGGTCTGCGGTGTCAAGGTCAACTACCAGTCCATCGGCTCGGGCGGCGGCATCCGGCAGCTACAGGCCAGGACGGTGGACTTTGGCGGCTCCGACGGCATCATGACCGCGCAGCAGAAGGCCGAGGCGGCGGGTGGCCCGGTGTTGCACGTCCCCATGGTGGCCGGGGCCGTTGCGGTCATCTACAACCTGCCGGGCATTCCCAGCGGCGCCGTGAAGCTGGACCCCGACGTGCTGGTCGACATCTATCTCAAGAAGATCACGAAGTGGAACGACCCCCGCATCGCGGCGCTGAACTCCGGCGTGAGCCTGCCCAACAGCGACATCGCCGTGGTGCACCGCTCCGACGGTTCCGGCACGACGTACATCTTCACCAGCTACCTCTCGGCGGTCAGCGACGCGTGGAAGAATGGCCCCGGCGCGGCGACGTCCGTCAACTGGCCGGGCGACATTGGCGGGCAGGGCAACGCCGGCGTCGCGGGCCAGGTGCGGCAGATCCCGGGCGCGATCGGTTACGTGGAGCTGGCCTACGCGCACCAGAACAACCTCACGTATGCCCAGCTGAAGAACTCGTCCGGCAAGTACGTGGAGCCATCCCTGGAGACGGCGAAGTTCGCGGCCGACGTGCCGACCCTTCCCGACCACATGGAGGTGGTCATCGTCAACAGCTCGAACCCGAACGCATACCCCATCACGGGGTTCACCTGGCTGCTGATCTATGAGAACCAGGCCGACGCCGCCAAGGCCGACGCGGTGGCCCGGCTGGCGTGGTGGATGATCCACGACGGGCAGCAGTACGCCGTGCCGCTGGATTACGTGCCGTTGGAAGGCGCGGCGGTGACCAAGGTCGAGAATCTGATCAAGAAGATCAAGGTGAACGGTCAGCCGGTCATCAAGTAACGGTGGTATAAATCAGGGTGGCCCCTCCAGTTCGGGTTGGGAGGGCCACCCTGCTTCCGTGAGCACCCTCGACGGTGGAAGGAGCACGATGGAAGTAGGAGATATGGGGCTGCCCAAGCCCGTAGCGAGGGAAAGCGTGGAGTCACTCAGGTCGTCGAAGTCGCTCACGCCAACGAGACGTTCCCATCTGTCCGATCGCATTTTCTTCCACGTGACGCGCAGCCTCGCGGTGCTGGTGCTAATCCTCTCGCTGCTGCTCGTGTTCGAGCTGCTGCGCGGCTCGGCCGAGGCAAGGGCGGAGTTCGGCATCGGCTTCATCTGGGGCACGACGTGGGACCCGGTGGCCGAGCAGTTCAGCACCCTGCCGACCATCACCGGCACGCTCGCCAAGGCGTTTCTCTCGCTGCTCATCGCGGTGCCGGTCTCGCTTGGAACGGCCATCTTCCTGGCGATCTACGCCCCGAGATGGATCCGCACGCCGTTGTCGTACATCGTCGAATCGCTGGCCTCCATTCCGAGCGTCATCATCGGACTGTGGGGCCTGTTCATCATGGTGCCGGTGGTGCGCGTGCTGCAGATTTGGCTAAAGGACAACTTCGGCTGGTTTCCGTTGTTCTCGGGGCCGGCCATCTTCGGAGTGGGCGTGCTGGCGGCGGGCATCATTCTGGCGATCATGATCACGCCGATCATCGCGGCCATCTCGCGTGACGTGATCCGCACCGTGCCGCGCGCGCAAATGGAGGGGCTGCTGGCCCTGGGCGCCACGCGGTGGGAGGCGATTTGGAAGGTGGTGCTGCCCTATGGCCGCGCGGGCATCATCGGCGCGGTGATACTGGGGCTTGGCCGCGCGGTGGGCGAGACGATGGCGGTGACGATGGTGGGCGGCAACGCCTTCAAGCTGGTGACGTCGTTGTTCGACCCCGTGCACAGCATGGCGAGCCAAATCGCCAGCGAGTTCACGGAGGCGGACTCGAACCTTTACGTCTCCTCGCTCATCTACGTCGGCCTCGTGTTGTTCGCGATCACCGTGGTGATCGAGATCGTGGCGCAGCTCATGATTTGGCGCATCACCAAGGGCCAGGGCGAAGCCCGGCACCAAGCGTAGGCGGGAGGAGCATCGTGGCGACACTCACCGGGCGCCGTGGCAGCTTCGCGGCCACCCGTGGCGAGATACGAAAGCGCCGGATAATCGACCGACTCATGGTCGGTTCGATGATCGCGGTCACCGCGCTGGTGTGCAGCGTGCTGTTCATCATCATCGCCTACATCTTTTACCGGGGCGTGAGCTACATCAACTGGGAGTTCCTCACGTCCAACCCCAGGCCGGTTGGGTCGGAAGGCGGGGGCATCGTGAACGCCATCGTCGGAAGCCTCATCCTGGTGGGCATCGCAAGCGTGATGGCCGTGCCGGTGGGGGTTGGCGCGGCCATATTCATCGGCGAGTTCCCAAGCCCGCGCCTGCAACGCGCCGTGCGCTTCATGGCTGACGTGCTGACCGGCGTGCCCTCGATCGTCGTCGGCCTGTTCGCCTACGCGCTGATCGTGGAGCCCACGGGCACGTTTTCCGGGTGGGCGGGGTCGGCAGCGCTGGGCTTCATCATAGTGCCCATCGTGCTCATCACCGCGCAGGAGGCGCTGCGCTTGGTGCCGGGCAGTCTGCGCGAGGCGGCGTTGGCGCTGGGCGTGCCGCGCTGGCGCGTGATCATGCTGGTGGTGGTGCCGGCCGCCCGCCGCGCGTTGCTGACCGGGCTGATCCTGGCGACGGCCCGGGCGCTCGGCGAAACGGCGCCGCTGATTTTCACCACCCTTGGCAACAACTTCTGGAACACCGACCCATCGCGGCCGCTGTCGGCCCTGCCGCTGGTGATCTACCGGTACGCCGTCGGCCCCTATCAGGAGGAGCATCGCCAGGCGTGGGCCGCCGCGTTCATGCTGTTGGCGGTGGTGTTCTTCATCAGCCTGATGACGCGGGTCGTGTTTCGCAGCCGTTACGAGGAATAGGCCACCAAAGGACGAGGGAGAGCAGGAACCATGGCGCAGCCCCAAGCAACGGGACAGCAGCAAACCGAGCGGACGAACGGCGCGCAGCCGGTCAATGGCATGCAGTTCGGCATCGACGTCAAGCCCGGCATGATCGACGTGGTGCCCGACGAGGAGGCGCGTTTGATCGTCCGCAACGTTCACGCCTACTATGGCGAGGCGCACGCGGTGAAGGACATCACCTTCGCCATGCGAAGCAGGAAGGTCACCGCGATCATCGGCCCGTCGGGGTGCGGCAAGTCGACGCTGCTGCGCTGCATGAACCGCATGCACGAGGAACAGCGCGCCGCGCGGGTGGAGGGCCAAATCATCCTCGACGGCGAGAACATCTACGACCGTTCCGTCGATCCGGTACTCGTCCGACGACGCATCGGCATGGTCTTCCAAAAGCCAAACCCTTTCCCCACCATGTCCATAGCGGACAACGTGCTGGCGGGTTACAAACTGAACCGCGTGCGCGCGGGCAAGGGGGATCTGGCCGAGCGATGCGAGGTGGCGTTGCGCCGAGCGGCGCTGTGGGACGAGGTGAAGGACCAGCTGAACCGACCCGGCACGGACCTGTCGGGCGGGCAGCAGCAGCGGTTGTGCATCGCGCGGTCGCTGGCGGTGGACCCGGAGATCTTGCTGATGGACGAGCCTTGCTCGGCGCTGGACCCGCTGGCGACGGCGCGGATCGAGGACTTGGTGAAGGAGCTGTCGCAAGAGATCACCGTCGTCATCGTGACGCACAACATGCAGCAGGCGGCGCGCGTTTCCGACATGACCGCGTTCATGCTGCTGGGGCGTATGATCGAGTACGGGCCGACGACCGATATGTTCACCACGCCCCGAGACGAACGAACCGAGGCCTACATCACGGGACGGTTTGGATAGGAAGGGGTTGGCTGCCATGAGGAACAGCACGCGGGCCGGATTCGATCGCGACCTGCAGGCGTTGCAAGACGACCTGCTGATGATGGGCAGCATGGTGCAGAAGGCGATCTTCAAGGCGTTGGACGGCCTGAAGAATCGCGACTTGAGCATCTCGCGCCAGGTGATCGCCGAGGACGACCTGATCGACCGCAAGCGGTTCATGATCGAGGACCGGTGCATCGACCTGATCGCGACGCAGCAGCCGCTGGCGAAGGACCTGCGGGCGATCATCACCGTGCTGCACATTTCGGTCGAGCTCGAGCGCATGGGCGACTATGCGGAGGGCCTCGCGAAGATCAGCCTGCGGATGGGCGAGCAGCCGCCGCTCAAGCCGCTCATCGACATCCCTCGCATGGCCGAGAAGGCCACGGAGATGCTCCGGCGGGCGTTGGACTCGCTGGTGCGGCAGGACGTGGCTCTTGCCCGCGACGTGTGCGCGTCGGATGACGAGGTCGACGAGCTCTACACGCAGGTCTATCACGAGCTGTTGCTCTATATGGCGCAGGACCCGAAGACCATCGAGCGCGCCACGTTCTTGCTGTGGGCGGCGCACGACATCGAGCGCATCGCCGACCGCGCGACCAACGTGGCCGAGCGCGTGATTTACCTGGTCACGGGGAAGCTGTCGGAGCTGAACGCCGGCCGCTACTAATGGACCACCGGCGGCTCGTCCATCGCCCCGTGTCGATGCGCCATCCCAAGAGCGCATGATGGCAGTCCGCCGGTGGCTTCGCACGAGCGCGCGGCGCCGGCGCGGAGGCGTCTCGTTGGCAGAGCCCGTGCATGGACCGGCGGTGACGGCCGGAAGCGACAATGGCGCCAGGTGGACCGGGCTGCTGCTGGCAGCGGGCATGCTGCTGGCATCCGGCTGTCTTGCCGTGCTCTCCGTCGTCTATCGCGAGCGGTTCGAGCGCTTCGAGGAATGGGGCTACGCCGGGGCGTTCCTCATCTCCATCGTCAACAACGCCACGGTGCTGTTCCCGGCCGTGGGCTGGGCGGTGGTCGTCGCCCTGGGAACGGCCCTCAACCCGTTCCTGCTCGGCCCGGTGAGCGGCGCGGGCGCGGCCATCGGCGAGCTGACCGGCTACGCGGTCGGCGTGACCGGGCGGGAGTTGTTGAGCGGCACCCGGGGCTACCGTTGGCTTCGCGGCCTGGCGGAGCGTTGGGGCGGCCTGGCCGTGTTCGTTTTCGCGGCGATGCCGCTGCCAATGGACATCGCGGGCATGTGGGCGGGCTCGGTGCGCTATCCGCTGTGGCGCTTCCTGCTGTGGTGCGCGCTCGGCAAGACCATCAAGATGACGGCCCTGTCGCTGGGTGCCTATTACGGCATCAACTGGCTGTTGAGCCTGCTGCGGGCGCCATGACGCTCACGATTCGGCGGTGCAGACGGCGTGCCCGCCCGGCAGCTTCTCTGGTGCGGCCTTGCCCTTGTGCGCGTTGATGAACGCGACGATGCGCTCCTCGTCGAAGCCGTCCAGGGTCAGCAGCCAGCCCCACGCGGTCACCGCGACCGGCGTGTCCATGTCGGCGTAGGGGCCGGCGATGATGCACTGCGTGCCAGTCTTGTTCAGCAGCTGGTTCACTTGGGCGGCCAGGCGCGGGTCGCCGGGCTTGTACCAGATCACCACGGCGCCGTGCTCCATGTTGTGGACGACGCGCTCCGCGACGAGCCCCGTCGCGATGTGGCCGTAGGGCCCGGCGGTCGGCAGGTGGTTGCCCGACGTCGGCGGGCGGGTGTTGTAAACGTAGGGCGGCGCGTGCACGCCCGGCAGCTCTTGCACCTTGACGCCGACGGTTTCGCCGCCACACGCGGCGAGCGCCAGCGTCAGCAGCGCGGCAAGACCGAAGATGGAGGCCAGCCGGCGCGATGCGAAGTGACGCACGCGGCCACGCGCCGGCACGAGGACGGTGAAGGGGTTCGACACGAGGGAAGTCTCCTTGGGGTTTTCGAGGTGACGTTCACGCGGCGCCGATGCGGTCGAGCAGGCCGCCGATGGTGAGCCAATAGTACACGATGAACGCGCCGGACAGCACCAAGAGCAGCGCGCTCACCACGGAAACGTAGGGCAGGGCGCGCCGCAGCACGCGCAGCATGGCGCCGCGGAACACCGCCATGCTCAACGTGAGCAGCAGGATGACGGTGCCCGTGCCGAGCCCGTAGAGCAGGAACTGCAGCAGCGAGTCGAGGGCCGTGGCCGCGGTGAGGGTGCCGCCGACCACCGCGAGGAAGATGGGCAGCGTGCAGCTCAGCGAGGCGGTGCCGTAGCCGAGGCCGAACGCGAAGTAGCCGCGCACGCCCTGCCGCGAGGGGTCGCCCATGCGGGCGGAGAGCCGCATGGCGAAGGCGCTGTAGAGCTTGCCGCCGCCGAGCAGCCATGCGCCGATGCCGGCCAGCAGCACGCCCACCGCCAGCCCCACCCACGGGAACGCGGTGACGATGCGGCGCTCGCCCAGGACGATGGGCAGCCCCACAACCGCGAACATGAGCACGAAGCCGGCCGTGACCACGGCACCCACGAGCACGGCGCGTTGCAGCCGCCCCATGACGCCTTGTCGCTCGACGTCGCTCTCGCCGGAGCCGATGTAGAGGCCGAGGTAGGCCGGCAGCATGGCGAACCCGCACGGGTTGACGCTGGACACCATGCCCGCGCTGAAGGCGAATCCCAGCGGGAACAACGTGCTGAAATTGCCGAGCAGATTGCCGGATGAGGCCGACAGCGTCTCGACGCCGCCGGTGACCGCGCCGACGCCGGTGCCGGTGACCAGCGCGCCGGCCACGGCGATGCCCAACGCCGCGACGAGCACCAGCACCGGTGGGCCCCAGGCGCGGAGCGGCGATCGAACGGTTGCCGTGGTTTCGGTCATCACGACCTCGCGGTTAAGTCTCGTGCGGCCCGCCGATGCCGGGGAAGGCATGTCGGGCGCTCTGTTGTTGGATGCGCCGCCGGCGCATCCGGGTGCGGCGGCCGCGCGGCAGCGAAACGCGATCTTCCATATACTGTTGCTTTGGCCGGAACCTTACCCCCTGGGAGCCCTGCATTGGTCACGGCTGTCGCGGCGCCACGGGAGCCCCGTTTGTACTACGGTTGGGTGGTGGTCGCGGCTCTCAGCGTGATCGCGGGCGTCAGCACCGCGATGGGCGGGGCGAACTACGGTTTCTTCATCACCCCCATGCAGCAAGACCTCGGCATCTCGCAGTTCGTGTTCGGCACGGCGAACACGCTGCGATTCACCATGCTGGGCGTCTCGTCGATGTGGATCGGGCGCCTGCTGGACAAGTACGGCTCGCGCTGGGCGCTCATGGTCGCGGGCACGCTCACGGGCATGCTGTGCGTCAGCCTGGCGTTCGTGCAGGCCGGCTGGCACATGCTGCTCGTTTTCGGCGCGGCCGGCCTCATCGGCATGTTTGGCCCGACGATGCTGTATACGACCGTGCCGGTCGCCAAGTGGTTCGTGCTCAAACGCGGCAGGGCCATGTCGCTCGTTTTCGTTGGCGCGCCCGCCGGCATCGGGCTCTCCACCGTCGCCACCCAGTGGCTCATCGCCGAGTTCGGCTGGCGGCAGACGTGGCTCATCCTCGGCTCGGTCAGCGGCGTCATCGTCGTGTTGCTCGCGTTCCTCTTCGTGAGGCGCCGTCCCGAGGACATGGGCCTGCTGCCGGACGGCCTCACGCAGGAGGAGGGGGCGAGCCAGCAGGCCGCGCGCCGCGCGCGAGGCGGCAGCGTGGAGGAGCACCAGTGGACGCGGGCCGAGGCGTGGCGCAGTCCCATCTTCTGGCGCCTTGCCATCGCCTTCGGCCTCGTGCTGTTCGGCACGGGCACCATGGGCCTGTTCCGCATCCCGCACTTCCTCGGCCGCGGCATCGACCCGGGCATCGTCGCGCTCGGCACGTTCGGCGACGCGGCGGCGGCCGCCATCGTCGGCATGATGATCGGGCCGGCGGTGGAGCGCTACTCCCCGCGCCTCGTGGCGCTGCTTGGGTTCGGCGGCATGATCTGCGCCTTCCTGCTCACGTTCGTCGCGCGCGACGCGACGCTCATGTTCGTTTCGTCGGCCTTCTACGGCATGGGCATGGCGACCGTGATGATGCTGCAGAACGTGCTGTGGCCCAACTATTTCGGCCGGGCGAACGTGGGAGCCATCCGCGGCGCCGCCTTCCCCATCACCCTGGCGTTGCAGGCGCTGGGCGCACCCCTGTCTGGTTTCATCCACGACGCCACCGGCACCTACCTGGTCGCCTGGTGGATCGCGCTCGGCTTCATCATCCCGGCCACGGTGCTCATCGTGACGACGAGGAAGCCGACTCGCCGGGCCGCGCCCGTCTAAGGCCGTCGCGCGGCGCCACGTCGGCGCTCAACGCCGCCACCATCGCGCGCCGCCCAACGAGCTCACCGCGAGCAGCAGGCCCATGGTGACCGCCGCCAGCGTCAGCGCCATCGCTTGGGCATCGTCCATGCGCCCGGCCTGCACGGCCTCGTAAATCGCGATCGACAATGTCTGCGTCCGCCCCGGCACGCTGCCGGCCACCATGAGCGTGGCGCCGAACTCGCCCAGCGCGCGGGCCAGCGACATCGCGATGCCGGCCGCGATCGCGGGCCACGCCAGCGGCACGCTGATCCGCAGGAATATCGACAGGGGCGATGCGCCGGCCACGGCGGCGGCCTCTTCGTGCAGCCGGTCGACGCCCTCGAACCCCGCCTGCGCCGCGCGGACGAGGAACGGCGCGGACACGACGAACGCGGCGAGCACGGCGCCGGACCAGTGGAATACGAGCGTGAACCCGAACAAGCGGTCGAGCGCCCCGCCGAGCGGGCTGTCGCGCCCGACGGCGGCGAGCAGGTAGTAGCCGAGCACGGTGGGCGGCAGCAGCATGGGCACGAGCACGAGCGACGAAAGCACGGCGCGCGTCTGCGCGCGGCGCCGGGAAAGCCACCACGCGAGCGGCAGCCCGGCGGCCATGGAGAGCAGCGTGCTGACGAGGGCTACTTGCAGGCTCAACCGGAGCGGCGTTACATCCATGCGTCAGCGCCTCGGCAGCGAGTAGCCGTACCGCTCCAGCGTGGGCTGGGCGTCATGGCTCGCGATGAATTCCACGAACCGCTCGGCGGCCGCGCGTCGCGGCGTCGCCCCGACGATGGCGATGCCGTGCGGCAGCGGCGAGTGCAGGCCGTTGGGCACGTCGAACACGCGGAGCCGCGGCGGCACCCCCGGCATGACCTGGGACCTGGCGACGAAGCCCACGTCGGCGTTGCCGGTGGTCACGAACTGCAACACCTGCGCCACGTTCTCGCCCTGGACCACCTTGGGCCGCAGCGGCACCCAGAGGCCGGCGCGTTCCAGGGCGGCCTTGGCGGCGTCGCCGTAGGGGGCCGTTTCCGGGTTGGCGATGGCGATGTGGCGCACGCCCGCGGCGCTCATGGCGGACCGCCAGTCCGCCGCCGATGCCGCCTCGCCCGAGGCGAGCAGCGCCAGGCCTCCCTCGGCGTACGTCCTGACGGTTTCCGGCCTCACGAGGCTCTTGCCGGCGAGCCTGTCCAGAAAGGAGGTGTGGGCGGGCGCGAACACGTCGACCGGCGCGCCACGCTCGATCTGAGTGGAGAGCGTGCCGGATGAGCCGACGACGAAGACAACCTTCGCGGTGTGCCGCTGTTCGAACGCGGCGCCGAGCTCTCGCATGACCGGCTCGAGGCTGGCCGCGATGCCGACGACGATCTCCACGCGCTCCGTCGGTCCCGCCGCGGCCGTCGAGGGAGTTGTGGTGGGCGCGCCGCACGCCGTCGCGGCGAGCGACACGAGCAACGCTATCGCAAGCGGTGGCAGCGCGCGCATGCTCAGGCCGCTTCTTGTCCGACGGACGAGAGGTCGTAGCCGCCGAGCGCCTCCACTTGGCGACGCAGGCCCGGACGGCGCAGCGTGTCGAGCATCGCCTGCACGGGTGGCAGGTCAATGAAATGGCGCGGTATGACGAGGTCGTAGCGTTCCTGGCGCAAGGGCACGAAGTCCAGGCCGGCCGCGTTCGCCGCGGCGCGCACACCGATGCCGGCGTCGGCCAGCCCCATGCCGACGACCTCGGCGACCGTGAGGTGGCTCGTCGCCTCGCGGTCGTAGCCGGCGATGGCGGCCGGCGCGACGCCGATGCGGGCCAGCGCCTCGTCGAGCAGGGCGCGGCTGCCGGAGCCGGGCTCGCGGTTCACGATGAACACGCCGGGGCGCGCCAAGTCCTCCACGCCGCGTATCCGCTTGGGGTTGCCGGGCGCCACCAGCAGGCCTTGCTCCCAGGTGGCATAGGCCACGATGACCGCCGGGAACGGCAGCAGGCGCTCGACCCACGGCCGGTTGTAGGCGCCGGTGGCGGCGTCGGCCAGGTGGCAGCCCGCCACGTGCGCGTAGCCGGCGGCCAGCTGCTCGAGGGCCGCGCGGCTGCCCGCCTCGTGCCATGCCAAGTCGACCTCGCGCCGCGCAAGGTGCGCCGCGACGATGGCGGTGGACGGGTCACAGCCGACTGCGACGAGCGATTTGGCCGGCGTGCCGTCGTCCAGCAGGTCGACCCGCACCGTGCCTCCGGCGCCCCCGCTGATGAGGCCGTTCGCGGCCGGCAGGGTGTGCTGCAGCGCGGGGTGCCCCTTGCTCGCCCGCAGCGGCCGCGCCACCCAACGGTCGCCCACTCGGTGGACCTGCGCGCGCGTTGGGCCGGCGGCATCGGGCTCCAGCGGAGGGCCGGCCAACAACGCCTCCACGGCGGGACGGGGCTCCTCGCGGAGGCGGAAGAGGGACTCCACCGTGGCGCCGAGCGCGCGGGCGAGCCGGAGCGCGACCTCGGTCGACGGCACGGCATCGGCGTGCTCGATGGCGGCGTAGGCCTGGCGGCTGATGCCGGCGGCGGCGGCGAGGGCGTCTTGCGTTATGCCGGCGTTGGCGCGGGCGGCGCGGAGGAGCGGTTCGATGGCTGGCATGCGTGAATTGTAAAGAGAACGTGTCTCCGTGACAAGTCGACTTGTCACGGAGACACGAGATTCCTATGCGGCCACGACGCCTACAATTCCGCCAGCACCTTGTCGATGTGGCCGTCCACCTTTACTTTCGGGTAGACCTTCGCGATCTTGCCGTCCTCGTCGATGACGAACGTCGTGCGCTCCGTGCCCATGTATTTCTTGCCGTAGTTACTCTTCTCGACCCAGACGCCATAGGCGTTGACGATCCGCTTTTCCTCGTCGGGCAGCAACGAGAACGGTAGATTGTATTTCTCGCGGAAGCGGGCGTGCGACTTGTTGGTGTCGGTGCTCACGCCGATGATGACGGCGTTTTTCTTGGCGAAGTCCTCGGCTCGGTCGCGGAAGCCGCACGCCTCGCGGGTGCAGCCGGGGGTGTCGTCCTTCGGGTAGAAGTAGAGCACCACCTTCTTGCCGCGAAGGCCGTCGAGCGACACATGCTCGCCGCGGTCGGTCTCGCCGGCGAACGCGGGGGCGGGGTCACCGGGTCGCGGGGTTGGCATCGGCGATCTCCTTTCATCATTGGCTCGTGAGCGCATGTCGACGAGGCGTCACGTTCGCATCTTCGCGCGGTCGCGCCTACGGATGGATGACCAGCACCGGCTGGCCGCTGCCGCGCGCGACACGGTCGCTGACGCTGCCCAGGAACCACCGGCCGATGCCGGAGCGCCCGTGCGTCGTCATCACGACAAGGCCGTTTGGCCGTTGCTGCGTCGCCTCCAGCAGCGCCGACGCGGGGAAGCCGTGCAGCACCAGCCCGGTGGCGTTGTCGACTCCGGCCTTCCGCACCTGGGCCACCTTGGCCTCCACGTATGCGGCGGCCTCGTCCTCCGCTTCGGCGATGAGCTGGTCGAGCCCGCCAATCGACTCTGGGTTGGAGAAGTAGAGGTTCTCGAAGGGGGCCACGACGCGCACCAGGACGACCGGCACGCCCAGCACCTTCGCGATCGCCGTGCCGGTGTCGAGGGCGCGCTCCGACAGCTCCGAGCCGTCCAAGGGCACGATGACCTGGTCGATGAGCGCCTCGCGTTTCTCGCGGCCGTTCTCGGAGGCGCGGATCAGCAGCAGCGGGGTCGTGGTCATTTGCAGCACTTTGCCCGCCACGCTGCCGATGAGCATGCGGCCCACGCCCGAGCGGCCGGTGGTGGTCATCGCGAGCAGCGTGCCCGCTTCCTGCGCCGCCTCGTTCACGATCACCTCGGCCGGGTCGCCGCTCCCGACGGTGATGGTCACGCCCACCGGACCGCCGGCGAAGGCGTTCGCGACCTCGGCCAGATACCGCTCCGACGCCTGCTGCGCGAGGGCGCCGAGATCGCCGCCGCCGAGATAGGAATCCTCCGGCCGGCCCTTGGGGCTCGTTGCCTGGGGCACCGGCTGGGGCGCGGATCGCTTGGCCTTCCGGGGGACGGCGTCGGGGTCGACGACGTGGAGCAGCTCGATTGGCGTCTTGAGCCGCGTGGAGAGCGTTCGGACGAAGGGTAGGACGCTTTCGCTGGCGGGGGAGCCATCCAGCGCGACGAGGATGCGTTTGTACATAGCGGGCCTCCCAGGGAGTTTCGCGAGGCGCCGCCATGCTATCGGAGTGACCCGCGTCCGTCCATCGTCGCGTTGACGGTGGGGTGCCGACGCTGTAGAGTTTGGTACGTATGACGAATGCGACGCGTTGTTGCCGCAGACCGTTGACGTAGCGATGGGCCGCTCGGCGCCCACCGCCGTCCGCTGTTGACCAAACGCCCCCAACGCCGAGCGCCGAGGGGGCGTAGTCGTTAAGTAAAGGAAGGGACGATCCGTGCCAAAGCGCGCGCAGATGACCGCCGGGGAGATCGCCGCCGCCAACGAGCAGCTGGCCGGCAAGACGCCGGAACAGATATTGGCTTGGGCCAACGAACGGTTTGGCGACGAGTGCACCATGGCGTCGAGCTTCGGCGGGTCGAGCGGCACGGCGCTGCTCGACATGGCGCGGCGGGTGTGGCCGGGCCTCGTCGTCTTCTACCTCGACACCGATTACCTCTTTCCCGAGACGCTGGAATACAAGGACCATATCGCATCGCGCTTCGGGCTGAAGATCGTCGGCTTCAAGTCGCGGTGGACGCCCGAGCAGCAGGCCAAGGAGTTTGGGCCGGAGCTGTGGAAGCGCGACCCGGACCTGTGCTGCTCGCTGCGGAAGGTGGAGCCGAACGGCCGCGCGCTGGAGGGCTATTTGGCGTGGATCACCGGCATCCGCCGCGATCAAGCGAAGACACGCCAAGCGGTTGGCTTCGTCGAGTGGGACGCGCAGTTCGAGGCGGTCAAGATCAACCCGCTGGCTGAATGGACGGAGTCCCAGGTGTGGGACTACATCCGCGAGCACCGGCTGGTCTATAACCGGCTGATGGACCGGGGCTACAAGAGCATTGGGTGCACGAACTGCACGCGGCCCGTGAAGGACGGCGAGGACCCACGCGCGGGCCGGTGGGCCGGCACGGGCAAGGTCGAGTGCGGCATCCAAACCGGCAGCGAGACGATCATGTTGCTGTCCAAGAAGGGCTGACCCCACACCGCGCGCATTACTGAAAGGAAGAACGAAAGGAAGAGGCCCCGGCAACCGCCGGGGCCTCTTTGCCCCGCGCCGGCGAGGCTCGTCGCGGGGGCGTCACGCTTGCTTGCGCTGACTGACACTCGCTCGATAGCGCTTGTGAGCGCAGCTGCCCGCAGCCCCTAGTCGAACCCTGACGGAATCCAGAGAGTTGCTCCTGAAGCAGTCCACGGCCTGGTGGAAGTATTCTCTCCATGAAACTCCTAAGAAAAACAGCAAATTGCAGAGAATCCTCTTGACTTGCCCTAAATCCTCTGGCACAATGCGCCTCACGGTGATGGCAAGGCCATTGGCGGGGCCCGGTCAGGAGGAGACCAGACGTGGCGAAGCTAGGTGCCTACTCGTACCCGGACATCCGCTTTGGGGATGCGGTTGAGATCGCGGGTCGTATCCAGAGCAAGTTCACAGGGGCAGTGAGCGTGAAGGGACTTGCCTGGGAGTTAGGCATGGCCGAAGGCTCGGGGACGCTGTTCGCGAAAGTGGCGGCGCTCCGTGACTTCGGGCTGATCGAGGGTCGCGGGGAACTGAAGACCTCCGCGCTGGCGCAGCGGATCTTGCACCCCGCGACCCCCGAGGAAGGCTTGCAGGCAAGGGCGGAGGCGTTCCAGCGGGCGGAGCTGCTCCGCTTGCTCTACCACCGCTTTGGCGGCGAGATACCCGACGACATGACGTTGCTGGTGACGCTCCAAGAGATCACCCGCACGCGGCGCGACGAGGTCGTGCGGCGCGCTCCGCTCATCATGAAGCACATCACGGACGTGGTGCGCGTGATGGGCCGGCCCATCGTGATCGAGCAGCCGGGCGACGCGTTCCCGATGCCGCCGGTGGTGAAGGCTCCGCAAGGCGCGGCATCGCCGTCGGCGCCGCGCTCGGCCGCGGCGGCACCCGCCGGCCACGACACCATCCACCTCGTGGCGGGTGCCCGGCAGCTCAACCTGCCGCTCTCGCCGGAATACATCGATGTCGCCATCGGCATGTTGATGGCGCTCAAGTCCGAGCTGACGGGCAGCATGTTCGCGGGCCCATCCATCCGGCGGGACCACGAATTGATCGAGCAGACTGATGAGAGTGTGCTGATCGAGGATTTTCCCGCTCAAACGCAGCGGGGCTCATAACACGACATCCCACCCGATCCCTGTTTCGACGAGTGCAGGGGGAGGGGATTCTCCATGGCGCGACAGGAGGCGGACCGTGACCCGCCTCCTGTCCTTTTAAGCCATCATCGCCTTGAGCCGTCTCGCGGCGGCCGCCCTCCGGCCGCATGGGGATGTGGCGGTCGTCGGTGAAATCGACGAATGGCTTGAGCACGAGGTAGATGGTCTAACCGGGCGGGGTGTTGTCCGGCACCTGGACCGTGAAGCGCACATCCTGCGTCGGCCGTTTGGCCGGCGCCGGCGTGGCGGTGGGCGCGACCTCGGAAGCCGGCGTCGACCCGGCCAGCGCGAGCGTCGGGGTTGGCGTCGCCGTGGAGCCGGCAGCGGAGGTGGGTGCGGGCATGTCGTCGCAAGCGGCGAGCAGCAGGAGGGCCAGCAGCATGGTGCATACGAGTTGGAGGCGCGGCCGCACGATGTCCTCGGTTCGAGCGATTTGACCCGTATAGTACGGCAGCGGGTGGTGGCTGCCATCCGGCAATGGTCGCAGGAACGTCACCGCGGGCAAAACGAATGGGGCCGCGATAGCGCCGGCCCCGTTCGCGGAACACGGCGCCGGACTAGCCGCGCATGGTGGCCGTGCCCTCGTATTGCTTGACCATCGGCTCTAGGGGTATGTCGCCCCACGAGTCGGCGTTCATGAACTGCTGCCAGCGCACGTAAAAGTTGCGTTGGTTGTTCTCGGAGATGTAACGCTCCGACACCTGGCCCGCCTCCTTGGTGTCGCCGTTGAGATGGCCGACGCCCATTGAGAGGTTTTGACGGGTTTTGCGGGCGATGGGGCTCTTGCTCGATTCCGTCACCTGGCGCCAGTTGTCGATGTCGTCCTGCTCGAACATGCCGGCGGCGCCGTTGTTGTTGGCGGAGCCACGCACCAGGGCGTGCTTGATCTCGTCCGGCATGTCGCGCTCCACCACGGCGAAGTGCCAGAACTCGGTCGCGAGCGGGCCGCGGGGCAGCGCCAGCCGCAGGCCGAGCACGCCGTTGGGGAAGAGGCTGTGGTTGTCGAGCTGCAGGTGCCGGCCGCGCCACTCGCCCAGGCGGCGTACCGCCTCGGGCACGACGGACTTCTGGTACTCGATGAACTGATTGACGTTCGCCTTGCTGATGCCGTGGGCCAAGCGCGGCTGGTCCTCGGCGACGGTGCTGTAGGTAAGGGGGTGGCCGTTGACGAAGAGGTGTTGGCTGGGCGCCTTGAACAGCATGTTATGGGTGAGGTAGGTGGCATCGAGGATGGTGGCGCCGAACTTCACCTCGGACCGGAGCGAGCCCAGGTGGGTGACGGGCACGTGGTAGTTGTCGGAGCAGTTGTCCACCGGTGTCTTCCA
This sequence comes from SAR202 cluster bacterium, assembly GCA_016872415.1. Lineage (GTDB taxonomy): Bacteria > Chloroflexota > Dehalococcoidia > Lucifugimonadales > Australimonadaceae > VGZX01. The sequence goes on from VGZX01000010.1 coordinate 46,910, forward strand.
GTTGCACGGCTCGACCCACTTGATGGGCCCATAGCACACGGTGCCGGAGTCGCGCCGGTTGAAGCTGGCGTCGAGATACCAGCGGGCGTCGCCGAGGTAGGCCTCCAGCGAGGGCGCGCCGTTGTCCCAGTTGGCGAAGACGATGCCGGCGTACGTTTCGACGCGCGCCTCGACGAGGCCGAGCTCCGCCTTGTTCAAGGAGCCGTAGTAGGCCTCTTGCTCGCCGGAGACGTATTCGAGTTTGCCGTCGCTGCCGAAGGTCCAGCCGTGGTAGGTGCAGAGGAAGTTCTTGGCGTTGCCGTCGTCGGCGCGGACGACACGGTTGCCCCGGTGCCGGCACATGTTGAGGAAGGCGTGCAGCTTGCCCTTGGCGTCGCGCGTGAGGATCACCGGGTCTTCGCCGATGTAGGTGTGGAAGAAGTCGTTCTTGTTGGGCACGAGGCTCTCGTGGCCGATCATGAGCCACGCGCGGCCGAAGATCTTCTCCATCTCCTCGTCGTAGACGTCTTGGTCGATGAAGATGCGCCGGTCGAGCCGGCCGGTGCTGGAATCGATGACGTCGTACTTCTTGCCCGTGGCGACCATGGGCCCTCCATGAATCCGATCGGTTTGGCGCGCGCGGCGACGAACCGCCCTCGGCGCAGGGTAGCCGTCAGCGGAAAAAGACGCAAGCCGTCGCGGCGATGTGCGCTACTCGTCCGGCCGTGATGGCGGGGCGCCGCATGGAGCGTAGGCCGGGCGGCGAGGCGGCTATTCGGCGACGGCGGGGGGTTGCTGCTCCGGCCCGGCGGGCCGCGTGGCATCGATCCCCTCCGCCACCTTGCCGCCGAGGTGCGCGGCGAGCCTCTTGGCGAGTGCCATCGTCATGCCGGGCACGGCGGCGACCTCGTCGAGCGTGGCATCGCGGATGCCGCCGACGCCGCCGAAGCGGCGCATGAGCTCGCGGCGCCGTCGCGGGCCGATGCCCTGGACGGCGTCGAGCAGCGAACGCGTGGCGGCCTTGGAGCGGCGCAGGCGATGGTAGGTGATCGCGAAGCGGTGGGCCTCGTCGCGGACGCGCTGCACGAGATAGAGCGCCTGCGATGTGCGCGGCAGCAGCACCGGATCGGGCGAGTGGGGCAGGAACAGCTCCTCGCGCGCCTTGGCGAGGCTCACCAGCGGCACGTCGGTGAGGCCCAGCTCCATGAACACTTCGTGCGCGGCGGCGAGGTGCCCCTTGCCGCCGTCGATGATGACGAGGCTGGGCACCAGCTCCCAGGTGCTTTGCGTTGGCAGCGCCTCGCCCGTCGCGGCCTCGTCCGGCGCCAGCGCGCCCGTCTTGGCGTAACGGCGCTTGCGGCGGCGCGCCGGCTGCGCGGGCGCGTCGGAGTACGACGTGGCGCCGGCGTGCGGGGGCACGGGCGCGCGCTGGTTCTCGTTCGCCACGCCCTCGCGCCGCGTCTCCGCCAGGCGCTTGAAGCGGCGGCGCAGCATCTCGCGCATCGAGGAGTAGTCGTCGATGCCTTCCACCGTTTTGATCTTGAAGCGGCGGTAGTGGGCCGTCTTCGGGCGGCCGCCCTCGAACACCACCATGCTGCCGACCGAGTTGGTGCCCTGGATGTTCGAGATGTCGTAGCACTCGATCCGCTCGGGCAGCTCGGGCAGGTTCAGCGCCTCTTGCAGCTCCGCCATCGCCTGCACGACCTTGTCGCCCTCGGTCAGCCATTTGATCCGGCGCTGGTTCACGCCCTCGGTGGCGTTCTCCACCACCATCGCCATCAGCTTGCGCTTGTCGCCGCGCCGGGGCGTGTGAATGCTCACCCGGCCGCCGCGCTTCCGCGACAGCCAATCGGCCAGCACGGCGGCGTTCTCCAGCGGGTGCTGCACCAGCAGCGTCGGCGGCACCTCCGGCGCGTTCTCGTAGAACTGCTGGATGAAGTTTTCGAGCACCACCGGCGGCTCGACAGCGGCCCCGCCCTCCATCAAGAAGTGGTCGCGGCCGATGAGCTTGCCGTTGCGGACCTTGAACTGCTCAACCCACATCTGGCCTTCGTCGGCGGCCACCGCGATCACGTCCTGGTCCTCGCCCTTGCCGGAGACGACCTTCTGCGACTCGGAGACCGATTCGATGGCGCGCAACTGGTCGCGTAGCAAGGCCGCGCGCTCGAACCGCAACTCCTCGGCGGCGCGCTGCATCTTCGCCTCGACCTCCTTGACGATCGCGTCGGACTCGCCCTCCAAGAACATCACGACCTCGCGCATCACCTCGTGGTACTCCTCCTTGCTCGCCGCGCCCGTGCACGGGGCAGCGCAGCGGTGGATGAAGTATTCGAGGCAGGGGCGGGGGTCGTTGCCTGTGATGACCTTGGTGCAGGAGCGGTACGGGAACAGCCGCTTGAGCAGGTCCATCGTCTTGCGGACGGAGCTGGCGCTGGCGAAGGGCCCGAAGTAGCGGGCGCCATCCGGCAGCACGCGGCGGGTGAAGTAGACCTGGGGGAACTCCTCGTTCAGGTCGACCTTGATGTACGGGTACGTCTTGTCGTCCTTCAGGCGAATGTTGAAGAACGGCTTATGCTGCTTGATGAGCAGGTTCTCGAGCAGTAACGCCTCGGTCACCGACTCGGTCTTGATGAACTCGAAGTCGGCGATGCGGGTCACCAGCACCTGCGTCTTGAACTCCTTGCCGGAGGGCGCCTGGAAATACGACCGCACGCGGCTCCGCAGGCTGGCCGCCTTGCCGACATAGATAATGGCTCCCGTGTCGTCTTTCATCAGATAGACGCCGGGCGTCGTCGGCAATGCCTTCAGCCGCTCGGCGAAGGTTCGTTGCACGTCGGGGTCGCGCACGGTTGCCATGCGCCAATTGTACCGTGAATGCCGGGGCCGGAGCGTCGTCTGGGGTTGCGTGTCGGCGCCCATTCATCGCCCGCTGGGAGCGGAGTCATGGAATTCGCACTGCTCGTCGTTGGGCTTGCCCTGCTCGTGGCCGGGGCGGAATCGCTCGTGCGGGGCGCGTCGCGCATCGCCGCCGCGCTCGGCATCTCTCCGCTGATCGTCGGGCTCACGGTGGTGGCGTTCGGCACCAGCGCGCCGGAGATCGCCGTCAGCGTCGGCTCGGTGCTGCGGGGCGACAGCGACATCGCCGTGGGCAACGTGGTGGGCAGCAATATCTTCAACGTGCTGTTCATTCTGGGCGTGGCGGTGGCGATTGGAGGGCTTGTCGTTCACCAGCGGCTCGTCCGCGTCGACGACCCCATCGTCATCGGCGTGTCCGTCGCCGTGCTGGCGTTGAGCCTCGACGGACATATCGGCAGGGTGGAGGCGGGCTTGTTGGTCGCGGCCATGGGCGGCTACACGCTGCTCCAGGTCCGCGCGGCGCGGCGGCCGTCGAGCGAGCCGGG
>VGZX01000011.1 GCA_016872415.1 SAR202 cluster bacterium
CCGCGACATCGACGCTCGCCGCGCTACTCGCGCCCCAGGTCGACGGCCCCGTGCCCTAGCCGGCCGCGCCCCACGAGCTCCTCGTTCGACGTCTCCAGCGCCTCGCCCAAGTACGGTCCGAACAGCGTCAGGTACCGCCGAACGTGCTCGTCCGGGTCCTCATCCGGCCCCAACACCACCTCGGCCTCGAACACCGGGCCGACACCCTCCACCCGGTCCAGGTTGAACAGCGTGTTGCCCAAGTGCCAGCGCTCGCGCCGCTTGCGGACGGTGGTCGAAATGCCCAACGCCGCCTCCAGCAGCCGTGTGATCGCCTCGTCGCGCACCTCGACGATCTGGTAGCGGACAGCTCGCAGCCCCTCGTCATAGGTGTCCTCGTAGTAAATCAGCCGCCGCGTGCCGCGCTCGCGACGCAGCTTCAACCGGCGCGGCGGGCCGTTCTTGTCGCGCCCCGGCAAGCGGTAGAGCGTGTCGATTTGGAGCGCGACGTGATCGCGCACGGCGCCGAGCGCCCGCAGCTGCCTGCGGACGGGCCGGAAATCGGCGCACCGCCGCTTGATCTCACGGTTCCGGTCGAAGGGCATGAACACTCCTCCTTGGCTATAATGCCGCGCAGCCGCGCTACGGCGGCGACGCACCCGCTGGAGAGCACACCATGGCGGACCGGGATTTTAGGCTGGATGGCAACGTCGCGCTCGTCACGGGCGCCGGCCAGGGTATCGGCAGGGCCATCGCCATCGGCCTCGCCGCCGCCGGCGCCACGGTCGCCGTGACCGACCTGCCCGCCAACCGCTCCGCCGCCGAGGCCGTGCGCGCCGAGATCGAGACCGCGGGCGGCGACGCACGGCACTACGACCTCGACGTGCTGCGCGTGAGTCATGCCCAGCGCGTCATCGACCAGGTCGCCGCCGACCTCGGACGCCTCGACATCCTAGTCAACAACGCGGGCATACGGGTGCGGCGGTCCTCCCTCGACGTCACTGAGGACGAGTGGGACCGCATCATCGACGTCAACCTCAAGGGCACGTTCTTCTGCGCCCAAGCGGCGGCACGCCACATGCTGCGGCAAGGCCGCGGCCGCATCATCAACATCGCGTCGCAATTGGCCGAGCGCGCCCAGCCGCAGCGCGCGGCCTACGCGGCCAGCAAGGGCGGCGTCGTCAATCTCACGCGCGCGCTCGCGCTCGAATGGGTGCAAGGCGGGCTCACGGTCAACGCCGTCGGCCCCGGCCCCACCGAAACCCCCATGGTGCAAAGCTCGTCGCCCGACGCCCTGGCCGAGGTGCAGGCCCGGTCGCCGTTGAAGCGCAGGCTGCGCCCGGACGAAATCGTGGGGGCGGTGCTGCTGCTCGCGAGCCCGGCAGGCGAGGCAATCAACGGCCACCACCTACTCGTCGATGGCGGCTGGACCGCCGGGTGACGCACTAGTCCAACGATCAGCGCGACGGGCGCGCGGCGCGCAATGCCTCCACCAACGCCGGCACGAACACATTCCAGTCAGCCACGATGCCAAGGTCGGCTTGGCGGAAGATGACCGCTCGACGGTTGTTGTTGATCGCGATGACCGTTCCCGAGCGCTGCACGCCCACCATATGGTTGAAATCGCCGCGCACACCGACACCGACGTACAACGTCGGCGCCACCGACTTGCCCGTCAACCCCACCTGCAGCTGGCGCGGCAGCCAGCCCGCTTCCACCACGTCCCGCGTCGTGATATACAGCGCGTTCAGCTCCTTGCGAAGCGGCTCCAGCGCGGCGATCCGCTCCTTGCCGCCAACCCCCATGCCAACGGCGATCACCGCCCACGCGTCGTCCAGCGCGTCCGCCGACTCGACGTTATATTGCGTGTCGATCACCCGAACGGCGCCGTTCGGGTGGTGCTCCACCGGCACCCGCAGCGTCCGCGCCTGGCGGCCCTCGTTCGGATGCAAATGTGGCAGCAAGCCGGGCCGCACAGTGGCAAGGTACGGCTTCGTCCTCGATAAGATCGGCGCGACCACATTGCCGCCGAATGCCGGCTTCAACTGCACCAGACGGCCCTCCGCATCGACCTCCAGGCCGACGCAATCACCCGTGAGGCCCAGCTGCAAGCGCGCCGCGACGCGGGCGGCCAAGTCCCGGCCGTTCACCGTGGACGGCATCAGCACCGCGTAGGGTTGCTGCGTCTCGATGAACTTGGTCAGCACCGCCGCGTACGCTTGTGTGGTGTAGTGCTCCAGTGAGCCGTCCACGGCCGTCGCGACCACGTCCGCGCCGAAGTGCGCCAACTCGTCCGCGTAATGTCGCGCGTGGTCGCCGCCGATCAGCAACGCCGCCACGTGGCCGCCAATGCTGTCCGCCACGGGTTGCGCCGCCCCCAGCAGCTCGCGCGTCACCGGCAACACGCCATGCGGCCCGACCTCGCCGAGCACCACCACGGCCGGGCCGTTCGGCGGGCGCACCGTGGGCGGCGCCATCGCCGACCCCAGCCGAGGCCCCCTGGTGCCGATGTCGAGCAGTCCCCTCCCGCGCATGAACTCCACCACGCGCTGGGCCGCCTCGGCCGCCGGCACGCTATCGTCGATGATTTGCTGCGCGCGCGGCGATTCGACGAAGCGGATCTCCGACACCCATGTCGGCGAACCCGCCTGCCCGAAGATGGACAGGTCGGACGATAGGTCCCTCGCCGAGAGATCGGCGATCGGTTTTTGCTGCGCCTCTTGCAGCGCCTCCTTGCCGGGGAACACCTCGGGCGCGATGCCCTCGGTCACCGAGACGATTACCGGCATTCCCGCCTCGACCACCTGCTCGCCGTTGTCCAGCCCGCGCACCAGGCGCAGCCGGTCGCCCGGCAGCACGTCCAGTTGATGCACGCCCGTCACCTGCGGCAGTCCCATCAGCTCGGCCACCTCCGGGCCCACCTGCCCCGTCTCCGCGTCCACGCTGTGATAGCCGAACATGATGAGGTCGTACTTGTCGCGTTGCAGCGCCAGCGCGAGCGCCCGCGCCGTCGCCAGCGTGTCCGACCCGGCCAGCGCCGGGTCCACGATGTGGTATGCCTTGTCGGCGCCCAGGGCCAAGCAAATCACCAGTCCCTGCTTCGCGGTGGGCGGGCCCATCGTGATCACCGTGACCTCCGCGCCGTGGCTGGCCTTCAGCTCCACCGCGCGCTGCACCGCCAGCTGGTCGTAGGAGTTGACCTCGTTGGGGACACCCTCGCGCACGATGCGCTTGGTCTCCATGTCGAACTTCATCCGCGCGACGACCGGCACCCACTTCACGCACACGGCTATCTTCAACACGTAACGCTCCACCAGCGGTCGGTGATTGGCAGGGGATTGTAGCAAACGGACGGCCCGTGGCCGCCCGCGCGGCTAGTCAGGCGAGCGTAAACGGTACTGAACCGCCTCCGCAAGGTGCCCCACGCCGATACGCTCCTCGCCCTCCAAGTCGGCGATGGTCCGCGCCTGCTTCAACGTGCGGTGGAACGCCCGCGCCGACAGGTGAAACCGCTCCATCGCCTGCTTCGCCATCGCCGTGGCGGGGGCGTCGAGCGCGCAGAAGCGCTGCACGTCGCGCGGCCCCATGTCGGCGTTCGTCACCAGCCCGGTGCCTCGGAAGCGGGCCGCCTGCCGTTGCCGCGCCGCCAGCACGCGCTGCCGCACCGTCGACGACGGCTCGCCGGTCGGCAGCCCCATGAGCTTGTCATAGGCGACCGGCGCCACCTCGACGAAGATTTCCATGCGGTCCAGTAGCGGGCCCGAGATCCGCCGCTGATACTTCCTCACTAATTGCGGCGGGCATGTGCAGGCCTTGTGCGGGTTGCCATGGTTGCCGCAGGGGCACGGGTGCATCGCGCCAACCAGCATGAAGTTCGCCGGATAGGTCACGCTGCCGCTCACTCGGCTAATGGTCACGCTCCCATCCTCCAACGGCTGACGCAGCGCCTCCAGCGCCACGCCGCTGAACTCCGGCAGCTCGTCGAGGAACAGCGCGCCGCGGTGGCTCAGCGACACCTCGCCCGGCTTCGGTATCCGCCCACCGCCGACCAGGCCCGCGTTGGGTATCGTGTGGTGCGGCGCCCGAAACGGCCGTCGCGACAGCAGCGGCGACCCTGACGGAAGCAGCCCTGCCACGCTGTAGATGCGCGCCGTTTCCAGGGCCTCGTCCGTCGACAGCGGCGGCAGAATGCCCGGCATCGCCCGCGCCAGCAGCGTTTTCCCGCTGCCCGGCGGCCCATTGAACAGCAGGTTGTGGCCGCCCGCCGCCGCGACCTCCGTGGCGCGCTTCGCATACTCCTGCCCGCGGATGTCGGCCATGTCCACCGCGTGCTCGGCCGGCATATCGGCCAGCCGTATCGTCGCCGGTGGCCGCGGGGCGATCTGACAATCGCCGCGCAGGTGGGCCACCACCTGGGCAAGCGTCCGCGCCGGCAACACCTCGATGCCATCCACGAGCGCCGCTTCCTCGGCGTCCACCTCGGGCACCACCACGGAGCGCATGCCATTCGCCCGCGCGACCCCCACCATCGGCAGCACGCCGTCCACGTGGCGCAGCTGCCCATCCAACGACAGCTCGCCGACGAACGCGGTGTCGCGCGGCGGCGGCCCCATATGGCCCGCGCTGCCGACGATGCCCAGCGCCATCGCCAAATCGTAGCCCGGTCCTTCCTTCCGCATATCGGCCGGCGCGAGGTTGGCGATGATGCGGTAGCCGGGAAAGTCGAACCCGCTGTTCTTCACTGCGGGCCGCACGCGGTCGCGCGCCTCGCTCACGGCGGTGTCGGGCAGGCCGACGACGTGGAAGCAAGGCACCCCAAACGCAATGTCCAGCTCCACCTGGACCAGCGCCCCCTCCAGCCCGAACAGCGCGCACGCGTTGACGACCGTGAGCATGATGCCTCCTCCCGCACGACGGAAGCGCCGTGCCGCGGGCATCGTGGGGCTCCGGGCGCCCACCGCGCAATGAGCCGTTGTCGCACCGGCCACCCGCCAAGCACCGTCGCGCGAGCCACGGCCGTGCCTAGTCGCCGGCCTTGCTCAAGACGCGCCGCATGAAGGCCGAGGCCGCCTGCACCACGCGCCCGTCGATCGAATGGCCGAGCCCGGTCAGGATGTGCAGCTCCACGGGCACGCCCAACGCTTCCAGCGCCGCCGCCGCTTGGCGCGTGCCGGCGGCCGGCAACACGCCGTCCTCCTCGCCGTGAGCGAGGAACACCGGCGCCCTGTTGGCGATCTCCGCCGCCAGCGTGTCGCCCGTGACCAGCGCGCCGCTGAGGCCGACGACGCCCGCGAGCGGCTCCTTGCGGCGCGGCCCCGCGTGCAGCGAGACGATGCAGCCCTGCGAGAACCCCAGCAGCACGCAGCGGTCGCTCGTCAGGCCATGCTGCGCCGCCAGCTCGTCGACGAACGCGTTCACCGTCGGCGCCACGGCGCGCACGCCCTCGACCCGCGTCTCGGGGGTGCGGCGCGAATACCACTGATAGCCGTACGCCGCGCCATCGAACCGGTGCGGCGCGTTCGGCGCATGGAACGCGGTGGAAGGCAGGGCGGGCGCGAGGAAGTCAGCCAGGCTGATGAGGTCGTCGCCGTCGGAACCGATGCCGTGCAGCATCACGACGACGGAATCGGGCCGCCCTTCGCGCGGCATGCGGCGAGGGCCGTTCAGCACGGGCATGATAAGCCTCCTGATGGTGGTGGCCCGAGTCTACCAGGTGGCCGCGTTACCGTTGCCCGGAAGCGCGGACCGGCGCCGTCTCGCCGCACGCCGCGCACTTCAGCGGCACCGTCAGCGTGCCCTGCGCGCCGCACGCGGGGCAGTGGTGCGCCTGCATCGCGCCCGCTCCGGGCATGGCCTGCACCAAGTGGATCAGCTGTCCCAGCGTGTTGGTCAGCATTTGGGTGTGCTGGTACAGGGCCTGCAACATCTCGGCCGTTTGCGTCGCTTGCCGCGCCGCTTGCGCCGCGTCGGTTTCGGCCTTCGCCAGGCTGGCCTCCATCCTCGCGAGCCGCGCCTCCAGCTCATCGTCGCCGTCGTCCGTCGGCGCGGCGCCCCGGTTCGCGGCGGCCCCGTGCGGGCGGACGGCGGGCACGCCCGATGGCGAAGACGCAAGCGAGCCGTTCGCGGGCACCGTGCTGAATCGACGCACGACCGGCGCCTCGCCGACCGCGTCCGGGCCGAGCTTCGAGCCGCCCTGCTCCCCGTCGGGGAATGTAGCCAACATTGCTTCTAGTTGAGCGTTGGATAGTTCAGGAGGCATCGACCGCTCCATCAGGGGTGATGACTCGCTAGCGTAAGCCCTTACGGGTGCGTCTGCATCGTCCTTTACTCCCAAACATGGTGCGTGAGCGCACGCAAGGCGGCCGTGCCGCCATGCGCTCGATGATGGCCAATCGCCCCAGGGCGAAAGCGCTCCCGGTCGGTAGACCGGAATACTGGTGCGATCCTGTGACTTTAAGTAACAATACGCTATCCTCGTAAGTAAGATCGAAGAGAAAATCCGAAACGCCGTGAAAATCCAGTTACGGACTGGAGTAGTGTAGGTCGGGCCAATTTGCACGCAGACCCACCCGTGCTTGGGTGAGTTTGCGCTTGTTGTTTGCGAAACGGCTTCCGTATAATCGCGGAGCGCTGGCGCCTAGTATGCAGTCCACTTGACCACGAAGCCCTGCATGCCGCCTTCGAGGCCCTTGTCGCGCAACACCTGCCGCCGAGGAAGAGGCCTGCCATGACGAGCCACGCCGGTTACGGTCGAGAGTTACGATATATTCGCGTTGCGAATACCATCCGGCAGTCCATCGAGAACGGCAGCTACCCTCCCGGCGCTCGCCTGCCCGCCCAACACCAACTCGCCGCCCAGCAGGGCGTGGCCTTCAATACCCTCCGCCAAGCCCTCGACCTGCTCGACGAGCAGGGCTACGTCATCCGTCGCGTGGGCCGCGGCACCTACGCCGCCGTCCCCGACCTACGCCAAGGCTCCGTCCTCGTCCTCGCATTCGACGCGCGGGTCAGCGACGCCCTCGTCTCGCTGCTCCCCGCCGGAGACTGGGAGATCGCGTCGACCGCCGCGCAGCGCGAGGCCATCACCCTGCTCGCCACCAAATCGTTCAGCCTCGTCTTCGCCTGCATGAGCAGCCGCGACGCCGCCGCGTTCGAAACCCTCGCCGCCATCCGTTCGCGCGGCATCGAAGTCCCCACCGTCATCGTGTCGCCCGACATCACCATCGACGCCGTCAACCGCGTGCTCGGCCTAGGCCCCGGCGTGTTCCTGCGGGCCCCAATCGACCGCCCGCAAGCCCTCCAAACCCTCCGCCTGTTCGCTCGCCCGCGCCAGCGGCCCACGCCGTCGCGCAACTAGCCTCGTCCGTCCGAGCCGTCTCCGCATGCCTTCCACCCCCGTTCATGGGATAATGAGGGCGTCGATGGAAGCCGCACCCGACGCTGGAGGCCACCCGTGACGACCGCGAGCGCGACCCCGAAGGCCCGTGGCAAGGGCCGCAAGAACCTGGCGACCGAGCGTGGCACCAGCCGCCTCTCGCACACCGCCGAGAACTACCTGCTGTCCCTCTCGATCCTCCAAGAAGACGGCATCGCCCCCCACATCAGCCAGCTGGCCGCCTACCTGCGCCACATCCCCCCAGAGGAAGAGGTGGGTACCACCCTTGCCTCGGTTTCCGGCATGGTCCAGCGCATGGCGAAGGAGGGGCTGCTCGTCGTCTCGAAGGAGAAGGAGATATTCCTCACGGAGGAGGGCCAACGCGTCGCCCGCGGCGTCGTGCGTCGCCACCGCCTCGCCGAGCGCCTCCTCACCGACATCCTCGGCGTGCCACTGGAGCGCGCGGAGGGCGAGGCCCACCGCCTCGAGCACAGCATCTCGCCGTGGTTGCTGGAGCGCATCGAAACGAAGCTCGGCAACCCGGAAACCTGCCCCTACGGCCGGCCGATCTATCGCGAGAACGAACCCGCTCCGCGCAAGGAAGCGGTCGGCACCATTCGCCTCAGCGAATCGAAGCCCGGCACCGCCTACCTCGTCACTCGCATTCCCGACGAGGACTATCCGCTGCTGCGCTTCCTCGTCGAAAACAAGATACTGCCCGGCCAGCGCATCGTCATCGACGACAACGCCCCCTATCGAGGCGTCGTCGACCTGCGCCGCGACAACGAGCGCGTGTCGCTCGGCATGGAAGTCACTCACCGCGTCCGCGTGCGGCCGGCCTAGCCCGGCGCTCACCGGCCGCGACGGCGGCGGAAGCGCGACCCGGAAACCCCTCGTCGACGATTGGGAAGGCCGCGGCCGCGAGAGAGGCCCTGCTGCTCGCGGGGCCTCTTCGCGATTACGCCGCTTCGCAGGCCGCCAGGTTGGCCGGGTTGCCGCCGACTGTCTTGTCAACGATGACGGGCGCCTGCCCATCGCGGTGCAGCGGGCCGCCCGCGCCTCCCGGGGTGCCGGCGTGGACGTTCGTGTGGAACCGGTGATAGCCGCCATGGTCCGGGTCGCCGATCGCCGTCTGCCCCTTGGCAATATCCTCCACGCACGTCCCTGGAGTCACCAGGAAGTGCTCATGCCCCGCGCGGGCGATGGAGGCGAAGGCCAGCATCTACAAAACGACGAGCACGAAGGCAACCGAGAGTGTACGCATGACTCAACTCCTCCTACTAACTAACGCATCTCGTGTCAGCGTCCAGCTTGCATCCGGCGAGCGCGGCGAAACGCGTACCACGAGAGGCCAAGGGCAAGCAGCAACGGGACGCTCATCCAATAGAACATGATGCCCACGGCGATGCTGCCCGCCGCCACCAAGATGGCGCCGAGCGCGGGCGCCCGCCGCATGAACCGGAATCCAGCCACGATCGCGCCCACGATGACCGGCCCCATCACGGCGAACAGGGGCCGCCAGTCCGGCGTGAACGCGAAATCGACCTGGCGCCGGTACTCGATCTCCGAAACGACCTGCAATGCGATTAGCCCCAAAATGAATGCCCCGGCGACCGCCGCCACCACGATCGTCATCGTCCTGTGATCCCTCGCCAGCGCCATCGCGCCTTCCTTTCGTCGCGCGTGCCCCGTTCGCGAATGCGCCCACCGCCACGTCACGTCGTCCGGAATCCCAAGGAGCCAGCGGGCCCAAATCGACGCGCCGAGCCCCTCGACGCCGCGCCAATCCGATGCCTGGTCCCACAAATCGGCGGCGACCTCCTCGCGGCGGGCGTCACGCAGTTCTGCCGGCAGGCCCGCCGTATACAGGCGCACCCACCCATGCACTAGCCCCATCGCCAGCGGCGGCCGCCTAGCGCGGCTCATAGCGTCACCCGTCCAGGCCGCATGGAGCGCTGCATCGGCAGCCTTTCCGCCCCATGTTTCGCCAAGGCCCGCTCCCCGGCCAGCGTCACGCGGTAGAAGCGGCGGCGTGGCCGGCCCTCCTCGGCGGCGATCAGCGGGTCTTCCCAAAAGCTCTCCAAAAGCCCCGCCCTCTCCAAACGCTCCAATGCCTTGTAGAGCGAGCCATAGGCGGTCAGCAGGCGGGCGCCCGTGCGAGCCTGTATCTCCTTGGCGAGCAGGAATCCATGCGCCGCGTCCTGACCGAGCCGCCGCAACTCCAACGCCGCGCCGATGATGGATGCCTCCAGGGGCACGAGCGAGCCGGGTTTTCTTCGCATGTCGGCAGAATAGGCAGATATAGGCGCAATGTCAATACATAATGTGAAACCGGCCTGCCTGAACGCGCTCGCCATGCCGGCAAGTGCGGTCGGGGCCACGTCGGTGCCATGAAAGTAGGACGTCGCCGGGGTTGCGCGTCGAACGGGCCGCCAGTGCCCCGCGGCGCCCGGCCTACGTCCGGCTCCGCCGCCGCGACAGCGCCGCGCCGCCCACCGGCATCGCTATCGAGCCCTGCGCCGCCGCCAGCGGAACGAACACGAGCGCCAGCGCGGCCTGTGGAAACGCGGCCGTGTCGCCGCCCACGGCGGCGTAGGCAGCCATCGGCCCGCCAGCCGTCAGCACGCCGATGCCCGCGCCGAGCACCCGCCCGCGCAGCCCGGCGACGCGCCCGCCCAGCGCCAGCCCCGCCAGAAACGGCGTGAGGAAGCAGCACGCCACCCAAAACGGCCCCAGCCACGTGCCCACCCAGGCCTCCAGCCAGCGCACCACCGCGATGCTGGCCGCGGTCATCGCGAGCACGATCGCCGTGCCGGCCGTCTGCCACCTCGTAATGGTCATGGAGTGCTTCCGACCTCCTCGCCTTGTCCGTCCGCGACGCCCTATGCTACCATCGCCGTCACGCAAGGCAGGGGCCCATCGCGCCTCACGGTTCTTCCGCCGTGGAAGAAGTGGCACGCCGAATACCGTCGAGGTTGGCACGCCTTGTCCCTCGTCTCCACCCCCGCCCCAATTGCCCCCACCATGCGGCGCATCATCGAGCGCGCGCTCGATGGCGAGCGCCTGCGCGCCGGCGACGGCCATGCGTTGCTCCGCGCGCAAGGCCCCGACCTCACCGCGCTCGTGGCCGCCGCCGCCGAGCTGAACCTGCGCGCGCGGCCGCACCGGCGCGTCACCTACTCGCGCAAGATATTCCTGCCGCTCACGAACCTTTGCCGCGACCGCTGCGGCTACTGCACCTTCGTCAAGGGGCCGAGGCAGCGCGGCGCCCACACCATGACGCCCGACGAGGTGCTGGCCGTCGCCCGCGAGGGCGCGCGCCTCGGTTGCAAGGAAGCGCTCGTGAGCCTGGGCGACCACCCCGAGCTGCGGCACCCGGAGCTGCTCGCGACGCTGCGCGACTTCGGCGGCTACCGCTCGACCCCCGAATACGTCGCGGCCATGTGCAGGCTCGTGTTGGAGGAAACCGGCCTGCTGCCGCATACCAACTGCGGAACCCTGTCGAGCGACGAGTTCGCGATGCTGGCCCCGTGGAACGCCAGCATGGGCATCATGCTGGAGAGCGCCAGCCCCCGCCTGCTGGAAAAGGGCGGCCCCCACCATGGCTCGTTCACCAAGGCGCCCGAGCTCCGCATCCAGACGCTGGAAAACGCCGCGCACGCCGGCATGGCGATGACCACCGGCATCCTCATCGGCATCGGCGAGACGCCGGAGGAGCGCGTGAACGCCCTCCTCGTGATCCGCGACATCCATGAGCGTTGCGGCAACATCCAAGAAATCATCATCCAGAACTTCCGCGCCAAGAGCGACACGCGCATGAAGCGGGCCGACGAGCCCGACACGATCGACATGCTGCGGACGCAGGCCATCGCGCGGCTGCTGCTCGGCCCGTCCATGAACATCCAATCGCCGCCGAACCTCAACGCCGACGGCTATCAGACCTACCTCATGGCGGGCATCAACGACTGGGGCGGCATCTCGCCGCTGACGAAGGATTTCATCAACCCCGAGGCGGCCTGGCCCGCCATCGCCAAACTGCGCGCCATGACCGCCAACGCCGGCTACGAGCTGCGCGAGCGCCTGGCGCTCTACCCGGAGTACGTCAGCGAAGGCCGCTGGCCCGTCTCCCCGGCGGTCCGCCGCCGCATCGACGCCTTCGCCGACGACGACGGCTTCGTGAAGCCCACCCTGGAACGCTGGTGAGCGCCGGCGCAGGAACAAGGAGCCCAGATGACAGACCTATCCCGATTGCCCCACCTCGACCAGGCGCTCGATGCCTTGCTCGGCGCCGTCGACCCTAACGTCGCGCGGATCCTCGACAAGGCCCTGGGCGGCGGCGAGGTGTCGGCCGAGGAGGGCGCGCGCCTCTTCGACGCCGACGGCGCATCGCTGCTCGCCATCATGGCGGCCGCCGACGAGTTGCGCCGCCGCGTCAACGGCGACGCCGTCACCTACGTCGTCAACCGCAACATCAACTTCACCAACGTCTGCATCAAGCGCTGCGGCTTTTGCGCCTTCAGCCGCGACTACCGCCAGGAGGAGGGCTACTTCCTCCCGCTGAACGAGATTATCCGCCGCGCGCGCGAGGCATGGGATCTGGGCGCGACCGAGGTGTGCATCCAGGCCGGCCTGCCACCCAAGATGCAGGGCTCGCTCTACATCGACCTCACCCGTGAGATCAAGAAGGAGCTGCCCGACATCCACATCCACGGCTTCTCGCCCGAGGAGGTCCTTTACGGCGCCGTCCGCTCGAAGTGGACGGTCGAGGACTACCTGCGCGGGCTGCGCGACGCGGGCGTCGGCTCGCTGCCCGGCACCTCCGCCGAGATACTCGACCCGGCGGTCCGCGACAAGATCGCGCCCGGCCGCATCGGCGTGGACCAGTGGCGCCAGGTCATCACCACCGCGCACCGCTTCGGCATCCCCACCACTTCCACCATCATGTTCGGCCACGTGGAGAAGAATGCCCAGCGCGCCGCCCACCTCGCCTTCATCCGCGACGTGCAGAAGGAAACCGGCGGCATCACCGAGTTCGTGCCGCTCAGCTTCGTCCACGAGGACTCGCCCATGTGGTCGAAGCACATGGTCAGCGACTTGCGCCCCGGCGCCACCGGCTCCGAGGTGGTGAAGATGCACGCCATCGCGCGCATCATGCTACACGGCTGGGTCCACAACATCCAATGCTCGTGGGTGAAGGAGGGCCCGAAGCTGGCCCAAGTGCTGCTGGCCGCCGGCTGCAATGACGTGGGCGGCACCCTCATCAACGAAAGCATCTCCACCTCAGCGGGCGCCTCCCACGGCCAACTGGTGCCGCCGAGCGAGCTGCGCCGCTGGATACGCGACCTTGGCCGCCTGCCCGCCGAGCGCACCACCACCTATGGCATTCGGCGCACCTTCGAGGTCGAGCCGGAGGAGCCCGAGCGGTTGGACATCGCCAGCGAAAACGCCGCCGAGCGATTCGGCTCCTATGCCGAGCTCATCAAACTGGAGGAGTTCCGCTACAGCGGCCAGCGCGCCCCGTCGCTCGAAGGGCCGACGTGGACGGAGGTGCGGCTGAAGCGCAAGGCGGCCCACGAGCCAACGGCTGCCGGCTAGCCCATGACCACGCATGTTCTCGCCATCGCGGGCGGTGTCGGCGGCGCGAAGCTGGCCCTCGGCCTCACGCGCGTCCTCGCGCCCGACCAACTCACCATCGCTGTCAACACCGGCGACGACGAGACGTTCCACGGTCTCCACGTCTCGCCCGACCTCGATACCGTCATGTATACCCTCGCCGGCATGTCCAACCCCGAAACGGGCTGGGGCATCGCCGGCGAAACCTTCCGCGCGCTCGGCGCGCTGCAACGCCTTGGCGCCAACACGTGGTTCCGCCTTGGCGACCTCGATCTCGCGACGCACATCCGCCGCACGCAGCTGCTCCGCGACGGCCTCACGCTCAGCCAGGCCACCCGCGAGCTCACCTCGGCGCTGGGCATCCGCCACCCCATCGTGCCCATGAGCGACGATGTCCTCCGCACGGTGGCCGTGACCGACGACGGCGAGCTGGCCTTCCAAGAATATTTCGTGCACCGCCACTGCGAGCCACGCATCGCCGGCATCCGGTTCGAGGGCGCCGCCACCGCGCGGCCCTCCCCCGGCCTCTGGGCCGCCCTCGCCTCCGCCACCGCCATCGTCTACTGCCCCTCCAACCCGCTCGTCAGCATCGGGCCGGTGCTGGCCTTGGCCGGCGTCCGCGACGCCATCGCCGCCTTCGCGGGCCCCAAGATCGCCGTCAGCCCCATCGTCGGCGGCCAGGCCGTCAAGGGCCCGGCGGCGAAGATGATGGCCGAGCTGGGCGAGGAGGTTTCGTGCGTCGGGGTCGCGCGGCGCTACGCCGGCGTCTGCGATGCCATCTTCATCGATACGGTCGACGCCGCCAACGCCGGCGCCATCGAGGGCATGGGCATGCGCGCCTACGTCACCGACACCGTCATGCACACGGACGACGACAAGGAGGCGCTCGCGCGGCAGATCGTGGGCATCGTCGAGGCATGGGATGAGTAACGAGGCTCCGCCGCTGCGCGTCATCGTGCCGATGAAGCCGATCGCCAACGGCAAGCGGCGCCTTGCCGCCGGCGTGCCCGATCCCACTCGCGAGGCGCTCGCCGCGATGATGCTGCACCACGTCGTCGGCACGGTGACGGCGGCGCTCGGCAACGGCGCGTGCTGGGTCATCGGCGGTGACGCTTACGTGCGGCGGCTGGCGCGGGAGGCCGGCGGCACCTGGCTGGACGACCATGGCGCCGACCTCAACGGCACGGTGCTCCACGGCATGCTGCGCGCCTACGAGGAGGGCTCCGCCGCGGCCCTGTTCCTGCCCGCCGACCTGCCGATGGCGACTCCCGACGACATCCACGCCATCGTCGCCGCCAGCGACGGCCTGACGCGCCCCGTCGGCGTCGAGGCGACCAACGACGGCGGCACCAACGCGCTGCTCATCCCGGCGGGCCTCGATGTCACACCCGCCCTGGGCCATCGTTCCTACAGCCGCCACCGCATGGCAGTGGAGCGCGCCGGCTCCAGGCTGACGCCCGCCCCCGCCTTCGGCCTCGTGTTCGACCTCGACGAGCCCGACGACCTGGCCTACGCGAAAGCGAACATCCCCGGCTTCGTCGCCGGCCTCGATCATTGGGAACAGCGCCTCCTGCGCGATAACGACCTGGTCCATCCGCCGCCACGGTGGCTGGCCGCCGAGGAGACGACCACTCCATGACCCATACCTCCACCAAGGTCGGCGTGCTCATCGGCACCCGGGGCCTCGTCATGCACGCGCTCCGCGAGCGCCGCGCGCCCGACGCGAGCCAGATGCTCGCCATCGCGGAGCGCGCCGAAGCCGGCGGCCTCGATTCCGTTTGGGTGGGCGACAGCCTCGTTTCGAAGCCCCGCTTCGAGCCGGTGACGGCGCTCGCCGCCATCGCCGCGCGGACGTCCCGCGTCCGCATCGGCACCGCCGTCATGCTGCCCGTCATACGTCCCGTCGTCCCGCTCGCGCACAGCCTCGCCACGCTCGACGTGATCTCCAACGGGCGGGTCATCGTGGGCGCGGGCGTCGGCGGTGGCTTCACGCCCGACCAAAAGAAGGACTACTCCTCGGCCGGCGTGGTCCCGGAGTCGCGCGCGGGCCGCCTCACCGAGATGGTGCAGGCCATGAAGCGCCTTTGGACGCAGGACCATGTGACCTTCGATGGCAAGCACATCCGCCTCGACGACGTGACGCTCCACCCTCGGCCCATTCAGCCCGGCGGCGTGCCCATCTTGCTCGGCGCGCACCACCGCACGGGCGGCGACGCGCAATACCGGCGCGCGGCCCGCCACGCGGACGGCGTCATCGGCATCACCGACTCGCCGGAGCAGTGGGCGGAGGTCATCGCCCGCGTGGAGGACGCCGCTGCCGCCGAGGGCCGCGACCCGGACCGGCTCGACCGCGTTTTCTACCTCACTGTCAACATTGGCCGCGACGTGCCGAAGGCAGCGGCCGAGGCGGACGATTTCCTGATGTCGTACTACGGCGTGCGCCACTGGGAGGGACGCTGGGGCCCCTGGGGGCCGCCCGAGGCCATCGTCGAGCGCATGGCGGCCTATGCCCGGGCCGGCGCGCGGCACCTCATCGTGCGCTTCGCGTCGTGGAACCAGCCAGCGCAACTGGACGCCTTCCTGAGCGATGTCGTCCCGGCGTTCAAGGCGATGGACTAGCCGTGGCGGCCATCGTCGGCATCGGCGGCGGCGCCATGCGCGAGGGCGAGACGCTGCCCATCGACCGCGCGGCGCTGGCCCTCACCGGTAAGCGCGCCCCACGCGCGCTGTTCATCCCAACCGCCAGCGGCGACGACCGCGACTACTGGGCCCGCTTCCGCGACATCTACGGCCGACGCCTCGGCTGCGAGACCGACGCCCTTTTCCTGCTCGGCGAGCCGCCGTCGCTGGCCCAGCGCGAGGATGCCATCCTGGGCGCCGACCTCGTCTACGTCGGCGGCGGCAACACGCTCAAGATGATGCGCCGCTGGCGCCGCCTCGGCGTCGACGCGCTGCTCCGCGAGGCGCACCGGAGGGGCACCGTGCTCGCCGGGCTCAGCGCCGGCTGCATCTGTTGGTTTGCCGACGGCCACAGCGACTCGCTCTCTTACTACGATCCCACCGATTGGGATTACATCGCGGTGAAGGGCATGGTCTCCTTTGCCGCCGTTGGCTGCCCGCACTACGACGGCGAGACGCTGGGCATCAAGCGGGAGGCGTCGTTTCACGCCATGATGCGGCGGCGCGGCGGTATCGGCATTGGCATCGACAACCATGCCGCGCTCGCGATCGTGGACGGCCGCTACCGCGTGCTCGCCGCGAGGGAGGGCGCCGGCGTTCACCGTGTCAGCGCGCGGGCGGGAAAGCATGCGGTGGACCGCCACCTGGGCGGCGCCACGGAGGGCCCGACACGGCAACTGCTGGCCCGCTAGGCCGAGGCCGCTACCGCGGGGTCCAGCCGCCCCGCAGCTCCTTCCGCACGACGAACCGCAACCCTGACCACGTCCGGTCGATGGCACAGACCTTGTTGTCGAACATGCCGGTGGGCAAGCCGACGTCGCGGAGGCGGTCCTCGGTCAGGTCGGTCGCCACGCCGGATGACTTCTTCGGCCAGGCAATCCACAGCGCGCCGTCGGCACGCACGCCGCGGGCCTGCCGCAAGAAGTGCTCCGCCAGCGATGCGGGCGTCACATGGAACACGATGCACACGTCGACGGGCCCGCCGGCCGGGCGCGCCACGGTCACGCCGGGCGGCAACGGGCCCAGCGTCCGCTCGAAATCCGGCGGCGCATCGACGATCGCCAGCGTCATGCCGGGCTCGATGCCCAGCTTTCGCACAAGGGGCGTGCCGGAGTAACCCGCCGTCGCCACGCGCTACCGGCCGCCGACACGGTCGGCCTCCGACAGGTGCGGCACGGTGACGCCGGTTTCCGTGAAAGTGCGGGTCACGTCGGTCGAGGCGTAGATCCAGAGGATGCTCATTGGCTCGGTGCCGGTGTTCCGGAAGCAATGGTTCAGGCCGGCGGGGATGTAAGTGGTGTCGAAGGCCCGCACCGGCGACACCTTGCCCTCGACCTCGCACTCGCCGGCGCCTTGCAGCACCGTGACCTGCTCGTCGGTGTTGTGGCGGTGCATGGGCACCTTCACGCCGGGCTGGAAGGTGCTGATGCCGGAGATGAACGTCGTGGCGCCCTGCTCGCGGCCGACCAGCGGCGTGGTGCGAGCGCCGTTGCCCCGGTCGACCGATTTGGCCTGGTCCGGACGGATGAGCGAGAAACCCGGCATGACGGTGCCTCCTGCCTTCGAGCGTCGTGAGCGCAGTATACGAGCCGGCGAAACGCGGCGCATGCCCCTGTTTCCAGCGCACCGCGAGGCTGCTAACATAAGGTGTCCGCGCCACCGTAGCTCAGTGGCAGAGCAGCGGTTTCGTAAACCGCAGGTCATGGGTTCAAATCCCCTCGGTGGCTCCACTCAACGATGGCGCGAACGTCCCGCCGGAACCGGCGGGACGTTCGCGTTAACGCCGCAACGATCATGGCGCGGCCGCCGGCGGCGCCAGCACCCGGCTGGCGGCGCGGCGGCCCGCGCGGCGCTCCAATATCAGGCCACGCCATACCTCTGTACGATGTTCCGCCGCCTGCCCTGGCCTAAGGTTGGCAGCCGGAGGGAACCGCATGGCATCTCTCATTGCGAAGGCCGGCAGGTGGCAACGGTTACGCGCGGCAATGCGCGGCCAGCGCGGCAGCCTGCTGTTCGAGACGGTGCTCGTCGTCGCGGTGTTCACTATGCTCGGCACCGCCGTGCTCACCGGCATGCAGACCAGTCTCGTCTCGAAAAACAGGTTCGAGGCGCACTCCGTGACCGAGAACCTGATCCGCAACCAGATGGCCTACGTGCTGGAGCAGCCGTATGTCCTGCCCGGCGGATCGTACGCGGTGGTGGCGGCGCCGGCCGGTTACACGGTGACCGTCGAGGCCGTGCAGTTCGACGCGAACCCGGGCGTGACCGACATCTCGCGGGTCGAGGTGAGCGTTTACCGCGACGGCGTGCCGCAGCGGACCGTCGAGACGGTGAGGGCGCAATGAAGCGCCTGCGCGCGCTGCTGAGCGGCTCGGCCGGCACGACGCTCGTCGAGGCGATCGTCTACATCGGCCTGCTCACCGGCTTCGTCGCCAGCATCGGCACCGGCATCCACCAGGCGTTGCGGGCGGAGCCGTTGATCGCCGACGACGGCTATGCCGACAACGAGCTGCGGCGCGGACTGGGCTGGATCGCGATCGACGTGCACCAGGCGCGCGAGGCGACGGCTCCGACCTGCGAGACGCTGACGCTGACCTGGAAGGACTATTTCGCGGACGCGGGAGTGGACCACACGGTCACCTATGCGCTGTCGGGCGACAATCTGGTCCGCACGTATGACGGCACGCCAACGGTGGTGGCCCACCGCGTGGAGTCGGTGTGCTTCACGGTTGGCGGCCGCGCGGTGACCGCCGACGTGGAGGTGCGCGGCAAGCCGGACACGACGGAGACGTTGTCGGTGAAGGCGATGATGCGGGCGGTGCTGCCATGAGCGAGCGGGCCGGCGCGCAGCCGTCGAAGCAGTCCGAGCGTTGGCGCGAGCGGGGCGGCGCGGCGATCGCTTTCCTGCTGATCTTCATGGTGCTGGCGCTGCCGCTGTCGACGGCCGCGGTGCGGTTCGCGGGACAGCTGTCCCGCAACTCGGCCGTCTACAACGACCGCCTGGTCCATGGCGACTCGGCCCGGGCGGGCGTCGAGGCGGCGTTGTGGAACCTGCGGAATCAGGCGACGCCGACGCCGACGTTTTCGTTCGGCTTGCCGATCAACGGAGGCACGACATCGGTGGACGTGACGCAGGGCGCGAACACCAACGACCTGAGCGATTTCGCCTACGCGGACGTGGTGATCGTGCTGGACGTGAGCGGCAGCATCACGATGGACGGGCCGTTCCAGGCGATGCAGAACGCCGCGAACACGCTGGTGGACGCATTCGATCTGACGAACACCAATGGGCGCATACGCATCGGCGTGACCAAGTTCACGACGGAGAGCATGGCGGTGGTGCCCATGAGCGAGGACCCGGCGCTGCTCCACCAGGGCATCAATGGGCTGGACGACCTGCGCCAGTGCTTCGGGCCGAGCGGTTTTTGCGACCCCGAGGACACGACTTGGTTCGACCCGAGCGTGGGCGGCGCGACGTACATCGTTGAGGCCATCAACGATGGAGCCGACGTGTTCGCGACCGGGCTGACGCTGGAGCGGTTCGCCACGGCGGGGGCGCACACCTTCACGGTGCCGGAGGGCGTGACGCAAATCACGGTGAAGGTCTGGGGCGGTGGCGGGGGCCCCACGGGCACGGCGCGGGGGTCCGGCGGCGGTGGCGGCGGCTACTCGCGCTCCGTGCTGGCGGTCACGCCAGGGCAGCAATGCACCGTGAGCGTCGGCGCGGGAGGAGGCCTGGGCCAGGCGGGCGGGGACTCGTGGTTCGGGTCGTCGGGCACGGTGATGGCGAAGGGCGGCGGGTCGCCGGCGCCGGGGGCCAATGGAGCGGCCGGCGGGGGCGCGGCGCAGGGCGTGGGCCAAGTGAGGTATTCGGGCGGAGCGGGCGGCAATTTGTCGTCGTTCTGGAGCGCCGGCGGCGCCGGCGGCGGGCGGCGCTATTTGAGCTCCACCTCCGTCGCGCCATCGCCGCCGCGGTTTGGCGGGGCGAAGTCGAACCGCGCGACGCCATTGTGTCCGGCGAGGTGCTCCCACACGGCCCGCCGCAGCGCGCCGGTGCCCTTGCCGTGCACCACGCGGACGCCGGGGCGGCCTTGCGCCAGCGCGGCGTCCAGATGGTCGTCGAGTTTCTCCAGGGCATCGGCGGCGCGCATGCCGCGCAGGTCCACCTCCGGCTCAGCGCCGATCGCCTGGCGCTCCGGGCTGAGCCGAATCGAAGTGTGGGGGCGCGCCGCCGTGTCGGCCAGCGGGGCGTCCACGCGGCGCAGCCGCGACGCATCCATCCACAGGCGCGCCGACCCGATCCGCACCTCGACCCGTTTGTCGGCGTCGGGGCCGGACAGCACCTGGCCGGTGAAGCCCAGCGACCCGATCTCCACGGTGTCGCCCTCGGCGATGGCGGCGCGGCGCGAGGCTGGGGCGGGGGCGCCCGGAGCCGGCTGGCCCCACACCCGCGACCGCAACATGCGCTGGGCCTCGGCGATCTCCTCGCGCGCGCTTTCGATGACGCGTGGCGGCGGCACGCCCTCGTGGCGCGAATCCCACACCGCCGAGGCCTCGGCCTGCTTCAGTTTGTCCAGCACCTCGCGGGCCTGGGCTTGCAGCTCGTGGCGCGTCTGATCCACCACCCGCGCCCGCGCCCTGGCGAGCTCATCGAGGCGCTGCTCCAGCTCGCGCTCGAGGGCCTCCGCGCGCTCCTTGGCGCGTTCCGCTTCCTCCAACCGCTGGCGCGTGTGGTGGCGTTCCTCCTGGATGCTCGCCAAGAGCGCCTCGGCGGTGCGGTGGGCTGGGTCTTGCAGGGCGCGGGCGGCCTCGACGACCCTGGCATCGAGCCCGATGCGCTCGGCGACGGCCAACGCGTAGGAGCGCCCCGGCAGGCCCTGCACGAGGCGATACGTGGGGCGCAGCGTGACCGGGTCGAGCTCCACGCTCGCGTTTTGGAGCGACGGCTGCTCCTCGGCGAAGGCGGCGACCGAGCGGTGGTGGGTCGTCACAAGGGTGGTGACCTCGCGGGCGGCCAGGTGCGCGAGGATGGCCCGCGCGAGCGCCGAGCCCTCGTCCGGGTCGGTGCCGGTGCCGAGCTCGTCGAAAAGCGCCACGGAGCGCGCCGTGACGTGCGCAAGCACCGCCGCGATGTTCGTCATGTGCGAAGAGAAGGTGGAGATCGACTGCTCGATGCTCTGTTGGTCGCCGATGTCGGCGTAGACGCCGTCGACGATGGGCAGCCGCGTGGAGGCGTCGCACGGCACGTGCATGCCGCATTGGTTCATCACCAGCATGAGGCCGAGCGTTTTCAGCGCGACGGTCTTGCCGCCGGTGTTGGGGCCGGTGACGACGACGCCGGTGAGGGGCGGCTCGATGGTGAGCGACAGGGGCACCACCGGCCCCGTGAGCAGCGGGTGGCGGGCGTTCACCAGGCGCACGCCCGCCGGCACGACGGTGGCGGGCTCGGCACGGAGGGCGCGCGCATACCGCGCCTTGGCGAGCGCCAAGTCGAGGCGACCGGCGAGCTCGAGGGCGTAGGAGATGTCGCTGACGCGGCGGGACACGGCTTGCGAGAGCTGCCGCAGTATGCGGCGCACCTCCTCTTGCTCGGCGGCGGTGGACTCGCGCCAGGCGTTCGTGAGGCCGACGGTGCCGAAGGGCTCGACGAAGAGCGTGGCGCCCGAGTCCGACACGTCGTGGACGATGCCGCCGAGCCTGCCACGGAAGTCCGCCTTGACGGCGACGACGAGCCGCTCGGAGCGCACGGTGATGCGCCGGTCTTGCAGCGCCTCGCTCACGGCGTCGCCGGCCATCAGCTGCTCCAGCGCCTCGGTGGCGCGGCGGTAGGCGGCGCGGCCCTCGTGACGCAGTTGGCGCAGGTAGGGCGTGGCGTCGTCCACCACCTCGCCGCTGGGCATGAGCCTGTCGCGGATGTCGCGTTCCAGCGCGCGCAGGTCGGGGATGTTCCGGGTGAGGCTCCGCAGGTGCGGCGTGGCGCCTTGCAGGCGGCCGCCGGCGAGCTTGGCGCGCCGCAGGTGGTCGAGGGTGTCGGCGACGGTGACGAGCTCCTCGCCGGTGAGCACGGCTTGCGCGGCGGCGCGGCGCAGGACGGAGCGGACGTCGCGCTCCATGCCGAGGTCGACGTCGCCCTGCTCGAAGAGCAGGCGCGCCTCGGCCGTCTCCTGCTGGCGCTGGCGCACGGCGTCGGGGTCGTGAAGCGGTTCGAGGGCCAGTGCCATCTCGCGGGATATGGGGAGCCGGGCATGGGCGGCGAGCGCCTCGCGCACACGGGGAAACTCCAACAGGGTGAGCGAGCGCGAGCGCAGCTCGGCGGCGGTGGTGTCGTCGGGGCGAATGGTCATGTGGGGCCATTCTACAACGCGGTGGCCGCGCGACGGCCAGGCCTACCGGCGGCGCGCGGGGGCGGCGGCGAGCCTGGGGGCGTTGCGTCGGAGCGAGCGGATGAGCAGGGTGGACGCCCGGACGAAGGCAGTCGGTCGGCCGCGCGCCGCCATGCCGCCCATGAGCAGCCGCGTCAACGCCAGCGGGGCCAGCGGGGCCAGCGGGGCGACGTCGTGCACCTCGCGGATCATGGGCATGAACAGCGCCCAGGCGCCGAGGCGCAGGACGCCGGAGATGAGGAACATGGTTTGGAGCTGGGAGCCGTTGCCGAGCGGCGGCACGTGGCTGGCGAGGGCGCCGCCGGCGAGCGCGCCAAGGCTGGCGGCAAGCGCGGTGCCGGCGCCGACGTAGGCGAGCGTGGACGTGCGGTCGCGGGAGGTGGAGGCGTCGAGGAGGAAGTTGCCGCTGGTCAAGTCGAAGCCCGCCCAGGCGAAGCCAAGGAGCGCCTCGGCGACGACGAGGACGACGATGTTGCCGGAGACGATCCAAAGGAGGGGCGAGACGGCGACAAGGAGGCCGGCGACCGCCAGCATGCGCCGGTTGCCGACGAGGTCGGCGGCGACGCCCCAGTTGGTGACGACGAGTACGGTGACGGCGATGGACACCCATTCGAGCAGCGTGTAGGTGAGGTAGCCGATGCCGAGCTCGCGCAGCGTGTAGGGGACGAAGAAGGGGCCCGCGAGGTTGGCGAAGAAGTGGACGGCGAACATGTAGAGCACGAGGCGGCCGAGGTTGGTGGAGGGGAGGCGGCGGGCGAAGGCGAGCAAGTCGCCGCCGTTGTCGCCGCGGGGGTCGAGCGGCGGATCGGTGAGTGTGCGGAGGGGGAACACCGAGACGAAGCGCAGCAGGCAGGCGATGGCGAAGATGAGCATGAAGCCGGCGAGCGGGTTGACCTTCATGAGCGACAGGATGCCGCCGGCGGCGAGGAAGGCGGCCATGCTGGCGATGGTGGTCCACCGGCTGCGCCTGCCGAAATAGCGGCCGCGCAGGCGCGGGGGCACGATTTCGGCCATGATGCTGCTCCACACGGGGCCGACGAGCGCGTTGCAGATGTGGCAGAGGGTGGCGAAGGCCACGAGCCAGTAGACGATGTGGGGGGTGGAGGCGAGGCCGAGCGCGAGGATGGGCAGCCAGGCGAAGCCGCCGAGCATGGCGAAGGTGACGACGATGCGCTTGCGGCCGCCAAGCGCGGCCACCGCGCGGGAGGCCAACGGCTGCGCGAGCGCGCGGAACCAGCTGGGCACGGACGCGAGCAGCGCGAGCTGGGTGTCGGTCGCGCCAAGGGCCAGTCCGTAGGCGCTCAGGAACCGCTCGCCCGTCCCGGCCACTCCACCC
The DNA here is from genome assembly GCA_016872415.1 of SAR202 cluster bacterium. Classification (GTDB taxonomy): domain Bacteria; phylum Chloroflexota; class Dehalococcoidia; order Lucifugimonadales; family Australimonadaceae; genus VGZX01. Next base: position 23,366 of record VGZX01000011.1, read on the forward strand.
GCCGCCATCCCCTCCAGGGTCGAAAGACGCAGCACGCGATGGCCTGCGTCGTGAGCGGTCTTGTTCGCCATAGCCGCGCGGCATGGTAGGGAGGGCCGGACGGCGACTCACGCCAACACTGTTGCGGTTTTCAGGACTTTTTCAGGGCACGGCACGGTTCCGTTATGCGGCCGGGAGCGCCGGGCGTCGCGCCTCGTTGTGGCCGTCAACGCTCGGATGCTAAAATGACCAATCCACCGGTGAATCCGGCGCAAGCCGGTACGCGGGAGCTTCGATGCGGGTCATCGGCCTCACGGGTGGGATAGGGACCGGCAAAAGCGTCGTGGCGTCGGTGCTGGCGTCGCTTGGCGCCGCCGTCATCGACGCCGACAAGGAGGCCCACGAGACCTACCGCAAGGGCTCCGAGGGGTGGCGCCTGATCGTCGCCCGGTTCGGCAACGAGATACTGAACGCCGAGGGGGAGATAGACCGCCGGAAGCTGGCCCGGATCGTGTTCGCGGACCCCAGGGCGCTCCAAAGCCTCAACACCATCGTCCACCCATTGGCGCGGCAGCGGGTGGAATGGAAACTGCGCCAGCTGCGGGCGGGCGGCACGCGGGCAGCGGTGGTGGAGGCGGTGCTGCTGTATCAGGCGGGCTGGCAGACGATGATGGATGAGGTTTGGCTGGTGCGCGCGCCGCGCGCCGCCGTGCGAGAGCGGCTGCGGACCGGCCGACGCATGACCGATGAGCAGGTGGCCGCGCGCATGGAGGCGCAGGCCGAGCAGGAACGCACCGCGATGACCCTGGCCGACGTGGTGCTCGACAACGACGGCACTGAGCCGGAGCTGCGCGAGAAGGTGCGACGGCTCTGGAACGAACGAATCTCGAAAGAAGGCAACCCCACTCATGGCTGAAACGAATCAGAGTTACCGGTCGCAGCACATCGAGGAGTACGTCGTCCACCAGCAGCCTTTTTACCTTCCAGTCAAGGATGAGGTGCAGCTTTTCGAGGCGGCGTACCGCGAGCGCGTGCCGATTCTGTTGAAGGGGCCGACCGGATCGGGCAAGACGCGCTTCGTGGAATTCATGTCGTGGCGCCTGGGGCAGGACCTGGGCGCGCAGAAGCGGTTGAGCAAGGCGGGCTTTCCGCTGGTGACGGTGGCGTGCCACGAGGACCTGACGGCGAGCGATTTGGTGGGCCGCTATCTGCTGGAGGTGGAGGGCACGCGCTGGATCGACGGGCCGCTGACGCGGGCCGTGAAGCATGGCGGCATCTGCTATCTGGACGAGGTGGTGGAGGCACGCAAGGACACCACGGTGCTGATTCACCCCCTGGCCGACCACCGGCGCCTGCTGCACATCGAGAAGCTGGGCGAAGTGTTGGAGGCGCATCCGAACTTCCTGCTGGTCATCTCCTACAACCCCGGCTACCAGAGCGCGCTGAAGGACCTAAAGCACAGCACGCGCCAACGCTTCGTCGCCGTCGAGTTCGACTTTCCGCCGCGCGAGCTGGAGGGGCCGATCATCGAACACGAGGCGGGAGTCGACCGGGAGACGGCATCGTCGCTGGCGTTGCTGGGCGAGAAGATCCGCAACTTGCGCGGCCACGGGCTGCAGGAGGGCGTGAGCACGCGCCTGCTGATCTACGCCGGCAAGATGATCGTCCAGGGCATCGCGCCAAGGCGGGCGTGCCAGGTGGCGGTGGTTTGGGGCCTGACGGACGACCACGAGACACAGCGCAGCGTCAACGAGGTCGTCACGTCCATCTTCCCGTAACGCACACCGAGGAGTCGAGCGCCACGTCGATCGCGCCACGGGTCAACATGGGCTTCGCGAAGCAGGGCATGGCCGAGCGGCTGGCGCTGTTGCTGGCGGGCCGCGTGCCACGCATGGACGCGCCGGACAACTCGCGGCCGGCCGGCGTGCTCGTCCCGCTGTACGTGCGCGACGACGCGTGGCACGTGCTGTTGAACGTGCGCTCGCACCATGTGGGCCAGCACAAGGGCGAGATCGCGTTTCCCGGCGGCCGCTTGGAGCCGGACGACGCGGACATGGTGACGTGCGCGCTGCGCGAGGCGCACGAGGAGATGGGCATTCGCCCTGGGGACGTGCAGGTGCTGGGCCAGCTGGACGGCGTTTACACGCGCACCGGCTACATGGTGTGGCCCATCGTCGGCGTGATCCCCTACCCGTACTCGTTCGTGGCCGACCGGCGCGAGGTGGCCGAGGTGATCGAGGCGCCGCTCGGCGCGCTGCTGGACGCCTCGGCGGTGCGCCACGAGACGCGCTTGCAGCCGGACGGCACGTTGCTGCGGCGTCGCGCGTTCGCGCATGGCCGTCACCTCATTTTCGGCGCCACCGCCGTCATGCTCGATCAGCTGCTTGGCTATGTCAGCCAAGCGATGGATGCGTCCTTGGAGGCTGAAGGTTGAACCCGCAAGAACTCGAACACGTGATGACCGAACTCCAGAAATACCCGAGCGCGCTGACCGGCGCATACGAGACGGCGCGTATCGCCGTGGAGGGGTCGCTCGGCCCCGTCAACACGGTGCGCTGGTCGGAGGATGGCATACGCATCGCGCGGCAGACGCCGCGGTCGTGGGAGGTGGCGTCGGAGTATTACCGGGCGAGCCCGCGCGTGCTGCAGGCGATTGGCTATCCGCAATTCCAGCGCTGGGTGGAGGCGGGCATCGACCTGTGCGGGGAGTCGCCCACCGTGGCGGCGTCGTATTTCCGGGCGAGCCCGGCGGTGCTGCCGCACATTCAGGCGCGGCAGATCGCGACGTGGGCCAACCTGGGCCGCAGCCTGTCGCGGGGGACGTGGAAATCGTCGAGCCTGGCATCGCGCTTCTTCGAGACGGGCACCGAGCTGTATTCGACGCTGTCGTTCCGAGAGGTCGAGCTGTTCGTCCACCTGGTGGAGTCGCTGTCAGCGCGGTCGTACGACCTGGCCGCGGAGTGCTTGCACCTGGGCCAGCGCGTGCTGCCGACCATCGACGAGCGGGAGGAGTTGATCTCGCTCGCGAACGCCCTGGTCGACAACTCTTGGCGCGAAGTGCGCGGCACCTTCGAGGCCGCCGCGCGCATCAGCGCGAGCGTCGAGCGGAAGCTGCGGCCGCGCTACTACGCCCTGACGGAGCGGCTGGCGCGAGCGGGGATGCAGAACGTGTCGTCGTTCATCTTGGAGACTACCCAATCGCTGGGCCAGCTGGACGCGCAGTATCACCCGTTCGCGCTGCAGCACGCCGAGGACTTGGTGGAGGCATCGGCGGAGGCGGTCGGGGCGTTCCTGAAGAGCGCGCCCGCGGTGCTCCAACGCATTAGCCTACAGCAGATGGAGGCATGGTACGGCGAGGGCCTGAAGGTGCTGAAGGAGAACGTGGACGGCGGCGTGGCCTACTTCCGCGTGGAGTCGTCGCGGGCGGAGGCGGTGCTGGACCAACTCTCCTCCACGGTCGAGTTCGAGAAGGTCAAGCCGCTGCTGACGGTGTATGCCAATGCGATGGCCGGGACCGAGGTGGAGCTGCAAGGCGCCAGCGCGGAGATGCACCGCAACCACGGCTGGGTGGCGGTGGAGAGCGCCAGCACCGACGGCATGCACATTTACCTGCCCACCATCGTCGACCGTCATCCGACGAAGGACGAGAATTTCGCTTGGCTGAAGGTGGTGTCGACGCACCAGACGGGGCACTTGGAGCTGGGCAGCTTCGCGTTCGCATACGACCGCCCGTCGATGCTGTTCGAGGACCTGCGCCCACAGGTGGCCGCGCAGCGGGGCGAGGCGGTGGCGGGCAATACCGAGATGTCGCACTTCTTCAACATGTTCCCCACGCGGGAGCTGGCGAGCGACATCTTCTCGGTGGTCGAGGACGCGCGCATCGATTTCGGGCTGACGAACAAGTACCGCGGCCTGCGGCCCGACTACCTCAAGGTGCAGGCGAACTCGCTGTCGGCGCGCCAGGACATCCGCGAGCTGCCGGTGCGCGCGGCGATGGTGGAGCTGCTGATTCGATTGAGCCTGCACCAGCTGAAGGAGGTGCCGGTGCCGAGCCGGTTCGTGGCGGAGGCGCGCGCCATCGCCGCGCACCTTCGCAGGGTGCAGCACCCGGACGCCATCGTGGAGGATGCCGCCGAGGCGACCATCCGCATCTATGCCATCATTTCGCGTCTGCCGAACGAGCAGGTGCCGCCGGAGGACTGGGAGAACCAGGACTTCGACGAGGACACGCCGCAGGAGGAAGAGGCGACCGACCAGGTGCTGCAGCAGTTCCAGGCGGGCGGCGAGGGTCCCGAGGACGACGGGTATGAGTCGCCGGAGGGTGTGGACTACCGCGGCGAGTTCAAGCCGGAGCTGGTGCAGATGCTGGGCCGCATGCGCGGGCAAGGGGGCGCCGAGGAGGACCAGCAGCAGGCGATGCAGGAGATATCGCAGGAGATGTTGGAGGAGCTGCTGCGCGAGAGCGACATGGACATCGACGACGACATGGACGTGTCGGCGATGGCGAACAGCATGATGAAGGAAGTGGCGGCGAACCAACAACCGAAGACCAAGGGCCAGGGCTATTCCGACATCGAGCATCAGGACGAGGAGGGCGGCTCGCTGGAGCCAGTGACGCCGCGATCGTACGTGTATCACGAATGGGACTTCCGCGCGAACGACTATCGCCCGCGCTGGTGCATCGTGCAGGAGAAGCAGGCGTTGACCGGCGAGAGGAAGTTCTTCACGGACACGCTGCAGACCTATTCCGGCCTGATGGAGCAGATCCGGCGGCAGTTCGAGGCGATACGCCCGGAGATGTACCGCAAGGTGAAGCACCTGCCGGAGGGCGAGGACATCGACTTCGACGCGGGGCTGGAGGCGGTGACGGACATTCGCAACAAGCGCACGCCGGACGAGCGGCTCTACTGGCGCCGCAACAAGGCGGAGCGCGACGTGGGCGTCGTCTTTCTGCTGGACATGAGCGCGTCGACGGCGGAGGCGGTGGACGAGGCCCGCAAGGACGGCCCCGACGGCGACGTGCCGAGCGATCCGGTGGCCTACACGATGTGGCTGCGGACGCGGCGCGGAGACCCCTCGGCGCGGCGCACGTACAAGCGCATCATCGACGTGGAGAAGGAGTCGATGGTGCTGCTGATGAACGCGTTGGAGATGATCGGCGACCGCTACGGCGTGTATGGCTTCTCGGGCTTCGGGCGCGAGAACGTGGAGTTCTACGTCATCAAGGAACTGCAAGAGCAGCTGACCGACCGGGTGAAGCGCCGTCTGGACAAGGTGGCGCCGCTGCACGCGACGCGCATGGGCCCGGCCATCCGTCACGCCGCCTCGAAGCTGGAGAAGCTGGACGCGAAGACCAAATTCCTGTTCGTGGTGAGCGACGGCCGGCCGCAGGACCGCGGCTACAGCCGCGAGGGCGTGGAGAAGGAGTATGCGGTGCAGGACACGCGCATGGCGTTGCTGGAGGCGCGGGCGAAGGACATCACGCCGTTCGCGTTGACGGTGGACCGCAACGGCCACGACTATCTACGGACGATGGCGGGCGACATGGGCTACGAAGTGCTGCCGGACATCATGGACCTGCCACGGCGCCTGCCCGCGCTGTACCGCCGGCTGACGGTGTAGACGAGGGCGGCGCGCCGGAAAGCGCCTGGTCGCGGCGGCGGTGCAATGCGATCGACGAAGCCGGCGAGCGGGCCGACGCGGTGCTCGACATCGACGCCTTCGAGCGGACGCGCCGGCGGGCCACGGACGACCGGGACGGGGTCGCGATGGCGTTCCGGATTGAACACCGGGGCCAGGTGAATCGCTAGGCGGCGCGAGGGACGAACCTGGAAGAGTTGTTCCCCTTCACGGTGGCGCAGGAGCTCCAAATCGCCGCGCGGCTGTTGATCGCGACGGTGCTGGGGCTTGCCATCGGCCTCGAGAGGGAGACGGCGCGCAAGCCGGCGGGGCTGCGGACCATCGCGCTCGTGTCGCTGGGCGCCGCCGCCTTCACCGTCGCGTCGGTCTACGGCCTCGAAGGGCTCGATCCCGCGCGCATTGCCGCGGGCGTCGTGACTGGCGTGGGCTTCCTGGGCGCCGGCGCCATCTGGCGGAGCGGCGACACCGTGAGCGGGATCACCACGGCCACCACCATCTGGGCGGCGGCGGCCATCGGGCTCCTGGCGGGCATGGGAATGCTCGTTTCCGCCGTCCTCACCGCCGCCATCGTGCTGGTGGTGCTGCGGCTGCTGCCCGGCAAGCGGTGAGCGCGGCCATGACGTCAGCCGGCGTTTGTCGGCGGGTGCCGGTCGTGCTGGCGCGCGTGCGTGGCGGCGGGATAGGTGTACGCGAGGCGTGGGTTGGGGCCAGTGGCGATGGCCGGGGCCGCGCCCTCCTCCCAGGGTGCTTTCGAGACGGGGATGTCCTTGGGGTCCTTCAGGCCCATGGCGCGGTCGACGATGTCGAACAGGGGTTGCTTGTTGTAGCCGAGGTAGGTGGCGGCGGTGAGGCGCACCGGATCGCCGGAGTAGTAGGTGACGTATTGCACCATGCGCTGCGCGAATGACTCGCTGGTGGCGTCCCAGGCGAGCTTGAGGAGGCGCACGCGCTCCTCGGCGCTGACGCCGGGCTTGCCGCGCAGGAACTTGTCGATGTAGGCGCGCTCCTCCGGGTTGTTCATGTCGGCCTCGGTCGGCACGGAGAAGAAGCCACCGGCGGCGAGTATCTGGGTGATCTCGACCATGCGGCGGTAGATGCGCATGGTTTGGAGGTGGAAGGCGCGCAGGCCAAACCCGCCCGGCACGTACATGCCGTCGGGGCCGGGCACGGCCATCGCCTCGGAGCCGTAGTAGACCGAGCGGCCGACCTCCAGCATCGAGATCATCTCGCCGAGCTTCTCTTGCACGTGGAGGAAGCCGTCGATGCCGACGGACTCGGCGAGGCGGATGGCGAGGCCGGTCATGAACTCCATCTCGGCCAGCATGCGCGAGGCGGTTTGCAGCCCGGTGAGCGGGTTGGCGCGGAGCGCGGCGTTGATCACCTGCTCGCTGCCGGGGCCGCCGTCGACCATGACGCGGTCCCACGGCACGAGGACGTCGTCGAAGATGGCGAGGCAGTCCATCTCCTCGAAGCGGCTGCTGAGGGGGTGGTCGAAGCGGGAGCGGGGCAGCGGCGCGACGGTTTCGCGGCAGATGAATTTGAGCCCTGGGGCGTCGGTGGGGATCGAGAAGGTGACGGCGTAGGCGCTGTCGCCGACGGCGACGCCGCCGAACGGCAGCACGAGTATCTCCTCGGTGAGCGGGGCGAAGGTGCCGACCATCTTGGCGCCGCGGACGACGATGCCTTGGTCGTTGGCGCCGGCGCGTCCGAGGTGGATGAATGGGTCTTCCTGGTCGGACGAGGTCTTCGAGCGGTCGACCTGGGGCGTGATGAGGACGTGGGTGAGGAAGATGTCGTTCTCGCGGCAATACTCGTAGTAGCGTTGGGCGTTATCGGCGAACCGCTGGCCTCGCGTGCCGAAGGCGTTCTTGTTGATGGCCCAGCCGGTGACCACGGAGTTCATGAAGTCGGGCTGGCGGCCCATGAAGCCGAAGTTCTGGTCGGCGCGGAGCTTAAAGGCCTTCCGCATCTTCGTCACGTCTTCCGGCGAGCGGGGGACCATGTAGGAGGTCGACACGGGGTCGCCGGTGGTGGGCGAGGTGTAGGTCATGATCTCGCGGTAGGCGGGGTCGTGCTGCATGTCGTAGAGCTCGGCAACGGCTTGCAGGGGGCCCTGGAACAGGGGCTCCGCCGTGACGTCGGCCACGCGCTTGCCGTGGAGGTAGACGGTCATGCCTTGGCTCTTGCGCTTCAGCGCCGCGGTGTAGTCCTTACCGGTGCGTGCGGGCATGCCTTCACTCTCCGCTCGGCGTGTTGACGATCCTTCGTGTCACCGGTGGGCACCGGCGCGGCTTGCCCGCCGCGTCGGCCGCGGCCGTTTCGTCCAAGGGGGCGCGTCGGCTATCGGCACGCCCGCCCCTACCCCGCCGGCTGCGTGGAGCCGGCCTTCTTCAGCGCGTAGCCGAGCTCGAGCAGCGACATGGCGACGGAGCGCGCGCGGACGAGCGGCCGCCGGCCGGGGAAGCGATGCTCCGACACCGTGATACCGCCGGGGTGCGCGACGCCGATGAACACGGTGCCCGCCGGCTTGCCTTCCTGCCCCGAGGGCCCCGCGACGCCGGTGACACCGATGCCGCAGTCGGCGCCGAAGGTGTTGCAGGCGGCCTTCGCCATGGCGGCGGCCGTCTCGCGGCTGATGGCGCCGTGGGCTCGGATGATGTCGACATCGACGCCGGCGGCCACCTTCGACTCGTTGGTGTAGGTGACGGCGCCGCCGATGAAGTAGTCCGAGGCGCCCGGCACCTCGGTGATGGCGCCGGCGACCATGCCGCCCGTGCAGGATTCGAGCACCGCCAGGCGGTAGCCGCGCTCCTTGAGGAGCGGGCCGATGCGCTGCTGGGGCGTTTCCTCGTCGGTGCCCCACAGGTGGGGGCCCAGCGCAGCGCGGATACGCTCCTCGGCGGCGAGCAGCGCGCGGAGGGCGGCGGATTCGTCGGGGGCCTTGGCGATGGCGCGGAGGTAGATGCCGTCGGGCTTGGCATAGCAGCCGAGGACGATGCCGGGCATGTCGTAGACGTCGCGCACCATCTCGTCGACGGCGGCCTCGCCCAGCCCGATGGTCTTGAAGGTGCGCGCGAGGATGACACTGGCGGCGATGCGCTGCTTGAGGCGCGGCGCGATCTCGGTGTTCCACATGTTCATCATCTCGTTCGGGGGGCCCGGCAGGGTGGCGAGAACCTTGCCGTCGCGCTCGATCCACCAGCTGGGCGCGGTGCCCATGCTGTTAAGGATGCCCTGGGCGGAGGGGATTTTCCACGCCTGGCGTATGTTCTGCGCGGGCATGCCGCCGGGGAGGTTGCGGCGCGAGAACTGGTCACGCAGCCACTTTTCGAGCGTGGGGTCGACGCCGATGGGCTCGCCGAGCATCTTGGCGATGGCGTCGCGGGTGAGGTCGTCGAGGGTGGGGCCGAGGCCGCCGACGGTGAAGACGTAGTCGGAGCGCCGCCACGCGCGGTCGAGCATGTCGGTGAGGCGGGTGAGGTCGTCGCCGACAATGGATATCCACTGGAGCTCGAGGCCAATCTCGGGGAGCTTGGTGGCGAGCCAGCCGGAGTTGGTGTCCGCCGTCTCGCCCATCAGCAGCTCGGTGCCGACGCAGATGATTTCCGCTTTCACGCCCGCATGCTGGTCAGTCACGAACGATCCTCCTCTAGCGCGTGCCGGTGTGGCGCCGCGTGCCCAACTATAGTATCCGGAAGAATCAAACGCCACCGGCCATTGCGTGGGGGAAGCCCTGGCCCTATCATCGATAGTCTGTGCCCATTCTGGGCGCGTGGGGGGCGGCATCCAGACTCAAGCCGCCACGGGAAGGAGACCTCCCATGCACCTGGTTATCGACGGACACGGCTGCGACTACCAGCGGCTGGCCGATCCCGAGCACGTCCGGCGATTCCTGGACTACTACCCGGACGCGATCGACATGACCAAGATCACCGTGCCGACGGTGTATACCTACAAGGGCCCCAAGCCCGAGGACTGGGGTGTGTCCGGCTTCGTGATCATCGCGGAGAGTCACATCAGCGTGCACACGTTTCCCGACCGGGGCTACGTCAACATCGACGTGTTCTCCTGCAAGGCGTTCGACGTCGACAAGGCGCTGGCCGAGGTGCGGAGCCTGTTTCCGATGCAAGAGGTTCGACACTGGGTGCTGGACCGCGGCTTGGAGCACTTGGACCCGGTGGCGGGCCCGCGCGTGATCACCGAGGAGCGGGAAGCCGTACGCAACCGGAGCTGACGCGAACGCCGGCCCCAAGGCCGCGGACGTTCGCCCACCCTCCCCTTCGACCGGCGGAGGGTCTCGTGGAGTCATCGCCGTGACCGACACCGCCGGAACCCCATGGCCCACGCTGCCGTCGACGTTTCTGGCGTTGGCGCCCGACGCGCACACGCTGGAGCGCAGCGCGGCGGTCGTGCTGCCCGTGCCGTATGACGCGACGACGAGCTTTCGCGGCGGCACGCGCGAGGGGCCGCGCGCCATCATTCACGCGTCGCGACAGATGGAAGACTACGACCCGGAGCTCGACCGGGTGACGTGCGACGTGGGCATCCACACGGCGCCCGAGCTGGAGCCGCATGCCGGCGGGCCCGCCGCGATGGTGGCGCGCGTGGAACAGGCGGTGGGCTGGTATGCCGACCGGGGCAAGCTGGTGGCGATGCTGGGCGGCGAGCACTCGCTGACGCCGGGGGCCGTGCGGGCGATGGCGAAGCGCGTGCCACGTCTCAGCGTGCTCGTTTTCGACGCGCAAGCCGACCTGCGGGACGATTACCAGGACTCGCCGTACAGCCACGCGACGGCGTCGCGGCGCATGCTCGACAGCGCGCCGGTGACGCTGGTGGGCGTGCGCAGCATGACCGACGGCGAGATGGCGCTGGTGCGCCAGCGGGGCATCCCCTTCTTTCCACGGAACGCCGACCCCATCACCGAGGTCGACGCGATCGTCGCCAGCCTGTCGGACAACGTGTATGTCAGCGTGGACTTGGACGGGTTCGACCCGTCGTTCATGGCGGCCGTGGGCACGCCGGAGCCGGGCGGCATGGGCTGGTGGGAGGTGCTGCGCATCATCCGCGCGGTGGCGGAGCGGCGGCGCATCGTGGGCTTCGACGTGATGGAGCTGGCGCCCGGCGAAGGGCCGGTGGCGTGCGCCTATGCCGCGGCGAAGCTGGCCTACAAGATGATCGGCTACGCGACGCACCAAGCGCGGTAGCGGGCGCCCGCCGGGGCTTCTTCTGCTCCGTTTTCCTCACGCATGCCCGGCGATGCCGTGGCCGCGTCCATCCGGCGCGAGCGGTGACGGCGCCACGCGTCACCGCCGGCGGCAAGATTCGGGTAGAGCGGCCGCCGTCCGCCCGAGTATAACCTCCGCACACCGATAGGAGGGCGTCCGGCTCCCGGCGTCCGCCATTGCCCCGCGGTGTCGACATCGACAGCGGCAGGACGTTCATGCTTCCCGCAACCGATCCATCGCGGACCGCCGCGCAGCGCTGGCGGCCACGCCTGACCTTGGGCACGGCCTTCTGGGGCAATTTCGTCACCACGGGCGTCACGAACTGGGGCCTGCAAGTGTTCGCGGTGCCGATGCAGGATGACACGGGTCGGAGCCGGGCGTCGATCTACAGCGCGCTGACGGTGCGGTGGCTGGCCGGCGCGGTGCTGGGCTTGCTCATCGGACGGTGGCTCGACCGGCGTCACGGCCTCCGCGCGTTGTTCGTGCTGAGCGGCGTGTTCGGGGCGCTGACCACGTCGGCCCTGTCGCTGCTGCAATCGTCGCTCCAGTTCACGCTGTTGTTCGGCCTCGCCGGCGGCGTCGCAACCATCGGCGCGACGCAGCTCGCCACGGCGACGCTCACGGCCAAATGGTTCGTGCGGGGCCGCGGACGCGCAATGGGCATCGCGTCCCTGGGAGCGGCGGCGGCCGCGCTCGTGATGAGTCCGCTGGTGACAGCCTGATCGACAATTTCGGCTGGCGGGGCGCCTGGGCTTGGCTCGGCCTGCTGTATGCCGTCGTGCTCATCCCGCTGGGGCTGCTCATCCAGCGCTCGCCGGAGGATGTTGGGCTGCTGCCCGACGGCGGCGTGGTCTCCCCCGCAGGCGGTGAGGGGGTGCCGGCCCCACGGCGCGCTCGCGAGCGTGATTTCACGCTGAAGGAGGCGCGACGGTCGACGACGCTTTGGCTGCTGATCGCGGCAATGAGCATCAGCCAGTTCGCGACCTCCGGCCAGGCGCCTTCGATGGTGCCGTTCTTCCGCAGCATCGGCTTCAGCTCGACCGTCGCGGCGACGGGGCTGGCCGTTTACGGCGTGTTTTCGGGGCTGTCGCGCTTCCTCTGGGGGCGGGTCGCCGACCGCTACACCGTGCGGGTGGCGTTGCTGTTCCAAGCCGTGCTCACGGCGGTTGGCCTCGGCCTCTACTTGCAGATCGCCACGCCGCTCATGCTGTACGCGGCGTCGGTCTATCAGGGGCTGATGCTGGGCGGGATCGTGGTGCTGCAACCGATGGTGTGGGCGGCGTATTTCGGGCGCGCCCACGTCGGCGCCATCACCGGGTTCGCGCTGTTGTTCTCCACCAGCGCGTTGGCCGTGGGGCCGCTGTTCGCGAGCTGCACGTATGACCGCACCGGGACGTACGCCGTGGTCTACGCGGTGCTCATGGCGGGCTGGCTGGCGTCGGCCGCGATCTTGCGGGTGACGAAGCCGATGGCGCGGAACGACGGAGACGACACGCCCGAAGGCGCGCCCTCCGGCGCGTCAGGCGTCGCGAGGCGCTGAGGGGCGCCATGCGCGGGTGGCGAGCACGGCGACGGCTTAGGTCATCGGCTCGCCCGCCTCGCTGCTACACTATCGGCCGAGGTACGCACATGAGCGGCGGCATTCGCATCGGCAGCATTTTCGGCATCCCCGTTTACCTGCACTACACTTGGTTCGCCGTGTTCGCGCTGGTGACCGTCAATCTCACCATCGTCATCGGCGCCGAGAACTTGTATCCGGAGTGGAGCGTCGCGCGGCGGGCCAGCGTCGCCGCGGTCACGGCGCTCCTTTTCTTCGCGTCAGTGCTGCTGCACGAGCTGTCGCACAGTGTGGTGGCGATCCGGAACCGCATTCCGGTGCACAGCATCACGCTCTACATTTTCGGTGGCGTGGCGCGGATCACGAAGGAGGCGCCCAGCGCGAAGGTGGAGGCGGCGGTCGCCATCGCCGGGCCGCTGATGAGCGTCCTGTTGGCCGTGGTGTTCGGCGTCATCGCGTACACGGTCGGCAGGGCGAACGATTACGTGCAGATCGGCGCGTTTTGGCTGGCGCTCATCAACGGCATGGTGGCGGCGTTCAACATGCTGCCCGGGTTTCCGATGGACGGCGGCCGGGTGCTGCGGGCCATTCTGTGGGGCCGCACGAAGAACCTGCTGCGGGCGACGCGGTGGGCATCGCGCGTCGGCCGCGCGATGGGCTTCTTGCTCATGTTCCTGGGCGGCTTACAGGTGCTGCTGACGCAGAACGTCAGCGGGCTGTGGCTGGTGTTCATCGGCTGGTTCATCGAGAACGCGGCGAGCTCCAGCTACCGGCAGATGGTGTTGCAGGAGGCGCTGGACGGCGTGACCGCGCGACAGATGATGATGCCGGACGCGCCGAGCGTGGCCGACCACGTGACCGTCGACCTGCTGGTGAACGGGTATCTGATACCGTCCGGCCGGCGCTGCTTCATGGTGATGGGGTGCGACCGGCTGGTGGGCCTGGTGACGGCGACCGACGTGAGCAAGGTGCCGACCGACAAGTGGACGACGACGCGCGTGCATGAGGTGATGACACCGTGGGAGCGCGTGGTGCGCGCGGAGCCGGCGACGCCGGCGACGGTGATCATGGCGTCGATGGTCGAGCGCAACCTGAACCAGATACCGATAACCGCCAACGGCGCGGTGATCGGCCTCGTGACGCGCGAGCGGTTGTTGGAGACGATGCGCGCGCGGGCGGAGATGCGCGGCTAGGCTCGCGGCACCATGGCGTGGTGGGCGATTCGGCGGGCGGCCGCCCGGTGATACAATGGCCCGGAGGAGCGCGCCAAGGCCATGAAGCCAGCCAACGTGATTTACATGGACCACGCCGCGACGACGCCCGTTTCGGCGGCGGCGTTGGCCGCGATGCAACCCTACTTCTCGACGCGGTTCGGCAACCCATCGAGCCTCTACTGGCTGGGCCAGGAAGGCCGCAAGGCGCTGGACGAGGCGCGCGAGCGTTGCGCCCGGGTGCTGGGCTGCCGCGCCGGCGAGATCGTGTTCACGTCGGGCGGGACGGAGTCGGACAACAGCGCCATCATGGGGGCCGCGCTGGCGTTGAAGGCCAAGGGCGACCACATCGTCACGAGCGCGATCGAGCATCATGCCGTGCTGCATGTGTGCGACTTGTTGGAAACGCTGGGCTTCACGGTGACGCGCGTTCCCGTCGACCGGGCGGGGCGCGTGTCGCCCGAGGCGGTGGAGGCGGCCATCATGCCGCGGACGACCGTGGTGAGCGTGATGCTGGCCAACAACGAGATCGGCACGGTGCAGCCCGTCGCCGAGATCGCGGCGCGGGTGAAGGCCAAGGCCGCGGCGAGCAAGCGCACGATCGCGGTCCACACGGACGCCGTGCAGGCGCCCGGCTATCTGGACATCAACGCGCAGCGGCTGGGCGTCGACCTGTTGAGCCTGTCGGCGCACAAGTTCAATGGGCCGAAGGGCGTCGGCTTGCTGTTCATCCGCCGCAACACGCCTTGGCTGCCGACGCATGTTGGCGGAGCGCAGGAGCGCGACCGCCGCGCGGGCACCGAGAACGTGCCGGCCATCGTGGGCATGAGCGTGGCGCTGGAGGACGCGGAGCGGCGGCGCGCGGAGACGGTGGCGCATTGCACCGCGCTGCGCGACCGCCTGATCTCGGCGATCCACGAGCGAGTGGAGCGGGCGCGGCTGAACGGGCACCCGACGGAGCGACTTGCCAACAATGTGAATTTCTGCTTCGAGGGCGTGGAGGGCGAGCCGGTGCTGCTGGGTCTGGACCTGGCGGGCGTCGCCGCGTCCAGCGGCAGCGCGTGCACCGCCGGCTCGCTCGAGCCGTCGCACGTGCTGCTGGCGCTGGGGATGCACCCGGACATGGCGCGAGGCAGCCTGCGGCTGACGCTGGGCCCCGAGAACACGGCCTCGGAGGTGGACTACGTGGTGGAAGCGGTGAGCGGGCTGGTGGGGAAACTGCGCTCGATGAGCGCGGCGCCAAGGCGCTGACCATGGAATCCCTACGTGGGCTGGTGAGCACGTGGCGCGAGCGGTGGAACGCGCCGCGCGCCGGGCCGCAGCTGCCGCGCATTCCGCCGATTCAGGTGCCGACGCTGGACGAGGCGCTCCACACGGAGCCGGTGGCGCCGGTGATGCCGTGGCGCCGCCTGTTCCACTTGGCGACGGGGGGCGATCATTTCCGTTGGGGCGCTGTTCGCTACCGACGAGTTCCGGCGCAGCGCATTGCTGTGGGCCAGCGTGGCCGCCATTGGCGTGGAGGGCCTGCGAACGCTGGTGCCGCCGCTGAACGACCTGCTGATGCGTTACGTGCCCATTTTCAAGGACCGGGAGCGGTGGACCGTGACCGGCGCCACATACATGATCTTGGGCGCGGCGGTGTGCTTCTCGCTGTTCAGCAAGGAGATCGCGGTGCTGTCGCTGCTGTTCCTGGTCGTGGGCGACCCGGCGGCGGCGGTGATCGGCGTGCGCGACCGTTGGCTGCGGCTGTTCGGCAAGTCGCTGGCGGGCACGGCGGCGTTCGCGACGTTCGCGGCGTTGGCGGGCCTCGCGGCGACGCTGCACCCGGCGCTGTCGTTCGCGTGGTGGATCGTGCCGGGCGCCATCGCGGCGGCGCTGGCGGAGCTCGCGCCGTCGCCCATCGACGACAACATCACGGTGCCGGTCGTGGCGGGCGCGACGATGACGGCGCTCGCATGGGCGACCCAGGCGTTCGTCGCGTAGCCGGCAACCGCAACTCCAAGGAGCCGCCATGCCCAACGCCCTCATCAACGAGACATCGCCATACCTGCTCCAGCACGCGGACAACCCCGTGGCCTGGCAGCCGTGGAGCCAGGAGGTGTTCGCGCGCGCGCGGCTGCTCGATAAGCCGGTGCTGGTGTCCATCGGCTATGCGGCGTGCCACTGGTGTCACGTGATGGCGCACGAATCGTTCGAGCAGCCGGAGATCGCGCGGGTGATGAACGACCTGTTCATTTGCGTGAAGGTCGACCGGGAGGAGCGGCCCGATGTCGACGGCATTTACATGCAAGCGGTGCAGGCGCTGACGGGACATGGCGGCTGGCCGCTCAACGTGTTCCTCACGCCCGACGGCCGACCGTTTTACGGCGGCACCTATTTCCCGCCGGACGACCGCCGCGGGATGCCGGCATGGCCGCGCGTGCTGGAGGCGGTGGCGGATGCCTACCGCAACCGCAAGGGCGACATCCAACGGAACGCGGAGCTGCTGACGCGGCAGCTGCGCGCGACGGCCGAGCCGCCCCAATCGGTGGGCGAGCCGACGCTGGAGACGCTGGAGAACGCCCACGCGGGGATCGTCGAGGTGCATGACGCCGACAACGGCGGGTTTGGGCGCGCGCCGAAGTTTCCGCACGCGATGGTGTTGGAGTTCTTGCTGCGGGTGCACGCCCGCACCGGCAACCCTCAGCCGCTGGAGGTGGTGAAGGGCTCGCTGGAGGCGATGGCGCGCGGCGGCATCTACGACCACCTGGGCGGCGGCTTCCACCGCTACTCGGTGGACGATTCGTGGCTCGTGCCGCACTTCGAGAAGATGCTCTATGACAACGGCCTGCTGGCGAGCGTGTACGTCCAGGCCTATCAGGTGACGGGCGACGATTTCTTCAAGCGCGTGGCGCGGGAGACGCTGGACTACGTGCTGCGGAGCCTGCGCCACCCGGAAGGCGGCTTCTTCTCGTCGCAGGACGCGGACAGCGAGGGCCACGAGGGGAAGCATTACGTTTGGACGCCGGACGAGATCGAGGCGGCGCTGGGGGAGGACGGCGCGCGCGCGTTCAACGCCTATTACGGCGTGACCCGGCAGGGCAACTTCGAAGGCAAGAACATTTTGCACACGCGCGACAATCCGGAGGCCGCCCGGCCCGGCAACGACGCTCCATTCGAGCGGGTGCGCGCGTCGCGGGAGCGGCTGCTGAACCACCGCTTCACACGCATTCCGCCGGGGACGGACGACAAGGTGTTGACTGGCTGGAACGCGCTGGCGCTGCGGGCGCTGGCGGAGGCGGCGGCGGCATTCGACGACGCGCGCTACTCACGGGAGGCGGAGCGCAACGCGGGCTTCCTGCTGGAGCACCTGTACGTGAACGGCCGGCTGCTCCGCACTTGGAAGGACGGCCGGGCCCGCCTGAAGGGCTATTTGGAGGATTACGCGCTGCTCGTCAACGCGCTCATCTCGCTGCACGAGGCGACGTTCGGCCATCGTTGGCTGCGCGAGGCGTCGCGCCTGACGGACGAAATGCTGCGGCTGTTCTGGGACGAGGAGGCGGGCGTCCTGTATGACGTGGGCGCCGACCACGAGCGCCTGGTGGTGCGGCCGCGCGAATACACCGACAACGCCGTACCCAGTGGGTCGGCGGCGGCGGCGGAGGCGCTGGTGCGCTTGGGGCGCATCACCGGCGACGCCGGGCTCACGCGAAAGGCGGTGCGGCTTTTCCAGGGCATCACGCCACTGATCGCCCGGTATCCGTTGAGCTTCGGCAACTGGCTGAAGGCACTGGAGCTGCACCTGGCGCCGTCGACCGAGGTGGCGATCATTGGGGCGCGGGCGAGCGAGGACACGCGGGGGCTGCAGCGGACGCTGTTCGGGCGCTACCACCCGAACCGGGTGTTCGTCGGGTGGGACCCCTCGGAACGAGAGCCGATCGCATCGCCGGTGCTGGAGGGCCGGGAGATGGTGCGCGGCAGGGCGACCGCCTACGTCTGCCACGCCTATGCGTGCTCGCTGCCGACGACGGACCCCGCGGTGCTGGAGCGCCAGCTGCGGGCGTGAGGCGACGGTGCCCGCGAGGGCGGGGGCCCCGGCGCACCGTGCCACCCGCGCGTGGGACGGTTATCGCGCGTTGTCTCGTACCTCGGACGGATAGTCTCGGCGTCCGGCCCGTGTCACAATGTGCCGGATTCGTGGCGAGGACGAGCGATGGAATCGAACAAGTTGTTCCGCGCGGCCATCATCTTGATCGCCTTCTCGGCGGCGGTTTTCCTCGTCGGCGCGCTTGGGCGGCTGTGGCACTTCATGGCCGACCTGTTCATCATCCTGTTCTTCGCCTGGCTCGTGGGGTCGCTGCTCACGAGCGCCGTCGAGGGGCTGATGCGGGTGCCGCTGATGCCGCGGTGGTTCGCCATCCTGTTCGTCTACGCGCTGCTGGTCGGCACGCTGGCGGTGTTCGCGGTGCTGGTGCTGCCGGCGACGGTGAAGCAGCTGAACGAGCTGACGGCGGTGCTGCCGGCCTACATCAACCGCATTCCCGTGTTCATCGCCGACGTGGAGACGCTGCTGGCGCGCGTGGGCATCGACCTCGACCTGGACAGGCTGTACCAGCTCGACTTCCCGCTGATCACGCTGCAGATCACGACGTTCATCCAAAGCAACGCGCCGCGCATCTTGCAGTGGGTGTTGTCGGCGCTGTTCGCCGTCTCGTCGATCGTGGTGCTGTCGTTCTACATCGTGCTGGACGGCGGGCGGCGCTTCAAGGCGGCGGCCCAGGTGCTGCCGCCGGCGGCGGAGCGCGAGGCGCGCCTGGTGATCGGCACGATCAAGGAGACGTTCCGCGGGTACGTGCGCGGCATGCTCATCGTGTCCACCATCTACGGCATCGCGACCGTGACCGTGATGAGCGCCACCGGGCTTCCGGCGGCGCTGCCCACGTCCATCATATCGGCGTTGCTGCTGGCGGTGCCGTTCGTGGGCGATTGGCTGGCCCTCATGATGCCGGTGACCATCGCCGCGCTGTCGGGCGATCCGGTGAAGTTCTTCTTCGTGCTGGGCAGCCTGGTGTTCGTGAACCAGGTGATGCTGAACCTGATAACGCCGCGCATTCTCGGCAACTCGGTGCGGATGCCGGCGATGCTGGTCATCGTGTCGGTGTGGTTCGGCGTGAAGATCACGGGCATTGGGGGCGCACTGTTCGGCGTTCCGGCGGGCGCCGTGCTCTACTCGCTGGCCGTGGTGTATGGGCGGCGGATCAAGGAGCGGCGCGAGGCCCGCGAGCGCGAGGCGACGGCGAAGCTGCTGGCGGAGGAGGCCTCGATGAACGAGGCCCAGTAGCCGGTGAGCGAGGCGCCGAGCCGGTTCGTGCCATCGCCGCCGGCGCCATCGCGCATTCCGACGACGCCATCGCCGGAGACCGGCGGCGCCTAGGGCGTCGACGCGGGCAGCGCGACGCGGTCGGGGCTGTATTCGACGACCGCCCAAGCCATGATGTGGCCCTGCTTGACCGAGAAAAGGTCGGCGCCGACGGGAAGCGGCTCCCATGCCATCGTTGTCTCGTTCCAGATGAACGCGCCCCAGAACCGCGTGCCCGGTGGCTCGATGCCGAGGATGCGCTTGACGAAGTGCGAGCGGAACTGCGGGAACCAGTCCGCCTTGACCTGGCCGCCGGTCGCCGCGACGAGCAGCTGATAGCCGTCGGTGCCGGCGGGAACTTGCACGTCGTCGAACCACCGCGCGTCGCCGGGGGCGGGCTCGACGAGCACGCTGGCCGTGATAACGGGCGGCGTGGCGGGCAGCGAGGCGCACGCCGCGAGTACCAGTGCGAGCAGCGCGAGGACGGCGGCGGACCAGGCGCGAATCACCACCCGAGGCGGCTCCGCGCGCGGTCGGCGCCGCGCATGAGCACGGGGCCGAGCACGGTGAAGAACGTGACGTTGCCGGTGAGGTGGGCGAAGGCGAACCAGATGGCGCCGGGGTTGGACAGGGCGACGACAATCCAGTGGGCAAGCGGCCGGCCGGGCGCCAACCCGGCCCACACGAGGCCCGTGTAGACGTTGGTGACGAGGTCGTAGACCAGCGTTGACGCGACCGCGGCGGCGGCGAGCGTGATGGCGGTGCGCGGCGACGCGAGGCGTATGCGGTCGGGGGGGAGGACGCGGCGCGCGAGCGACCCCACCGCGGCATACACGGCCTCGGCGGCCATGAGCACGACGAGCAACGCCGGCGTCGCGGGGCCAAAGGGGTTGAAGGTGCCGTAGACCAGCCAGGCGCCGCCCGCCACGACCACGCCCCGCCGCAGGCCGAGGCTGTAGCCGGCGATGAACACCAGCAGATCGAAGAACTTGACGTTGGGGATGGAGGCGAGGACGTAGTTGCTGGCGAGGATGGCGATGATGAAGGCCGCCGGCATGGCGGCCTCGCGCCAGAGGATGCCTCCGATCCGCGCTCCGATCCGCTGCTGGGCCGCCGTGGCGCGCATGTGTGCCTCCGCTCCGTTCCGCCTGTCATGGGAGGTTGGGCGGCGGAACCCCGCGAGGGGCCCGACGCCGCCCGACGCGCAGAGTGTAGCAACGGCGAGGCGGGTTGTCGCCTGGTATGCTCCCTCCCATGGATATCCGCTTCTGCGCGCTGGATGTCGAAACGCACGGCGGCACGTGGCAGTCGTTCCCCGAGGGGTTCCAGCTGGTGCTGGTTGGCGTGCGGGAGGGCGACGCGTTCGCGGCCTACACGGCGGAACCGGAGAGCCTGGCCCAGCTGGCTGGGTTCCTCGACGACTACCCGGGGGTCGTCGTCACCTACAACGGCGGGTTCTTCGACCTCCCGGTGCTCGACTGGTGGTTTCAGCGGGTGCTTGGGCGGCCGTTGCGCGTGCGGCATCACTATGACCTGATGAAGGAGATCGAGAAGCTGGCGGGCTATCGCATCGGCCTCGATCGGCTGGCGCAATACACCATCGGGGCGGCGAAGGTGCCGTGGGACCACCGTTGGAACGAACGCGTTTGGGCGGAGGAGCCGCACCGGCTCATCGACTACAACCGCGTTGACGTGGACCTCACGCACGACCTGTTCGCCCGGGTGCTGCGGGGCGAGCAGCTGTTCCTGGGCAATACGACCGTGACGCCGCAGGCACCCTCACTGGATGGCGCCGACAGGACGACGAGGACGAACGAGACGGGCCGCCTGCTCTGACGGCCGGCCGGCGGACGCGGCGCCCCTCTACGCTACAATGCGCGCATGGACAACGACGCCCGCGTGCCGGAGCGCCAGCGCCTCGAGCACGCCTTCATCCGGGCGCGGTGGCTCGGCGCGGCCGGCCTTGCCCTGTTGGGCCCGCTGGGTGGGTTGCGCCCGCTGGCGACCGTCCCGCTGCTGGCTGCGCTTGCCGCCGGCAACCTTGCGCTGCTGCGATTGAACCGGCGTGCCGCCACGCTCACGGTGCAGCGTCGCATCGGCGTCGCCGCCGTGGCGCTCGACAGCCTCGTGGTGCTGGCGGCGGCCGCCCTGGTGAACGAGGGCACCGCGCTTTATGCCTACGCGGCGCTCATCATCGTCGCCGCCGAGGCATCGGTGCGCTACGCGCCGCCGAAGGGGGTTGGGGCCGCGATCGCCCTGGCGGGGGGCCTCGCCATTGTCATGGCCGTGCGCGGCGCGACGCTGGACGACCGCTTCGTCCCGCGCGAGCTGCTGTTCTGGGGAGGGCTGTTGGTGCTGGCGGGCGCGGTGATGGGCCTTGGCGTGCGCGAGGCCTACCGCGTGGGAGTCGCCGTCGCGTCGCGGGCGCCCACGGCGCCGCCGCGGGAGCCGACGTCCACGCCGGAAGCGCCCAGCGCCCGGCCCGCCGCCGGCGAGGTGGCCGTGACGGACGAGATGCTGGGGTTGCTGACGCCCCGCGAGCGGCAGGTGCTGACGCTGATCGCGCAGGGCTACAGCAACCCGCGGATCGCGGCGGCCTTGCTCATCGAGCCGAAGACGGTTAAGAACCACATCAACAACATTTACGGCAAGCTCCAGGTACACAGCCGCTACGAGGTCATCGCGCGCAGCCTGGCCTCCCGTCGCGAAGCAACCCCGAAGGAGGACGCCCGTGCTGAAAACCGAATGTGAGCACTACCGCCCGGAGATGGCCGCGAAGGTGGGGCAGCGTTCCCAGGTGTGCGAGGTGTGCGCCATCGAGGGGCCATTGCGCGTGTGCGCCGACTGCGGGTTCGTGGGGTGCTGCGAGTCGCGGAACAGCCAGGACACGGAGCATTGGAAGCTGACGGGCCATGCGGTGATCGTGCAGCTGCCGCTGCGGGAAACGTCGTTCACTTGGTGCTACGCGCCAAACGATTACTTGAAGTAATCGTTTGGCGGCGACGGCTGGAGCGGTCGGCCGCGAGCGGGCGCGTCACGCCGCCAGCCCTACCCTGACCCGATTTCCTCGACCGGCGCGGCGACCGGACGGCGGCGCGCGGTCGAGGCGGTGGGGTTCAGCCTTCGTTCTCGTAGCGGACGAGCCAGCGGTAGGCGCCGCGCAGCTTCGACACGCGGTCGGCGTAGTAGGTGCCGTTGTCGATCCATCTTTGCCGGAAATCGTCGAGGCCCGTGAGGCCCCTGGCGGCGTCGTCGAGCTGATTTTCGTAGAGGTTCACGTAGGCGATGCCGTCGGGGTTTTCGTTGACCACCCTGAACCGGTGGGCGACGCTGTGCAGTTTGGTGGCGGCGATGTCCTTCATGTGGACCTTGTCGTACCACTTGTTGAAGGCGTCGTCGGTGCCGGGGGTCTTGGGGTTGGAGGCCATGACGAGCAGGCCGTGAACGGCGTCGTATTTCAGGGGCGCGAAGGTGAACATGCCGGGCTGCATGGTTTGGCCGTAGAGGCGATGCACGACCTTGACGAAATCGGGGCTGCGCCCCTCGGCGCGCAGCTTGTCCATGGCGGGCGGCATCTCGCGCATGACCTGGTCCAGCGGGAGGTTGGTCTCGTAGACGGCCAGGTATTTGGGCGTGTCGGGCGTGGCGGCGACGAAACGCGAGGCGCGGCCGAAGAGGCGTGTGTCCAAGACATCGACGAGATGCTCGTTGGTGTACCAGCGGTTGAACTCACGCTCTTGGGCTGGGTCGGCGCACTCCGCGAACACCATGTAAACGCCGTTGACGCGTTCGCCGTACATGCCTGGCTCCTTCGGCTGCGTGGCTCCACGATGCGCGGGAAAGGCACATCGGCGCGCCGAGTATAGCACAGGGCGGGAGGGCGTCGGCGTGGCGAAGCGGTGGCGGCCTCCGTTGCCCGCCGTCGTCGCGCGTGGTGGCGAGGAGGAGCGGTGGCCGGCGATCAGGCGCGCGGTGGGTTGTAGCGGTAGCCGAAACCGCGAATGGTTTCGAGCAGGACGGGGTCGCGTGGGTCGCGCTCAAGCTTGCGGCGCAGGTAGCCCATGTAGACGCGGACGTTTTCGGGGCCGCCGTCGGCGGAGCCCCATGCCATGTCGAGCAGGCGCTCCGGGCTGAGGACGGTGCCCGGTTGCTTGAGGAACGCCGCGAGCAGCCGGAACTCTTGGGGG
Organism: SAR202 cluster bacterium; assembly: GCA_016872415.1. Taxonomy (GTDB): domain Bacteria; phylum Chloroflexota; class Dehalococcoidia; order Lucifugimonadales; family Australimonadaceae; genus VGZX01. The sequence continues at coordinate 46,504 of VGZX01000011.1, forward strand.
GAGAGCGCGATTGGCTTGCCGCGCAAGCGCACTTCATGGCGGGCGAAATCGACGTGCAGCGCGAGATCAAGCGGCAACTGCCGTTACAGGGCGTGCTGATGCTGACGGGCGTGAGCGAGGTGGACACGGCGGTCGAGGCGATGCGCTTGGGCGCGACCGACTACGTCCGCAAGCCGTTCGTGCTGCAAGAACTGCTGAATAAGGTGAGCCATGCGCTGGCGAAGGCCGAACGCGAGCACGCCGAGGCCGAGCGCCTGGAGCTGGAGCGCCAGGTGGCGCTGGAGCGCGAGCGGGAGCTGGAGGAGCGCCGGCGCGAGGTTGATGCGCTGAACCGGTTGTTCCGGGCGCACCTGGACGAGCGGGCCGATTCGATCGAGCGGTGGCATGCGCTAACCGAGGAGGTTAACCGGCTGCTGGGCCAGGCCCAGGCGCTGAAGGACCAGGTCGAGGAGATGGCCGACCCGGACGAGCCACCGCCGCCGGGGTCGAAGGGAAACCTGGTTCCCATTCGCCGCGGGATCGACGTGGCGTAGCATGCGGGCGCGCCGCATCGCGAGATGAGATGACAGGAAAGGAAGGGGCGGGCCAAGGTGGCCCGCCCCTTCCCGTTGCCCGGCGTCTTGCTCGCTAGCCGTTGGACAGGAAGTCGAGCACGAGGCGGTTGAAGACGTCGGCGTGCTCGAACTGGGCCCAATGGCCGCACTTCTGGAGGATGACCAGCCGCGAGTTGGGCATGCCGGCGACGAGGCGGAGGCTGTTCTCCACCGGCACGACGCGGTCTTGCAGGCCGTGGATCACGAGCGCGGGCGTCTTGATCTGCCCGAGCTGCGCGGTGACGTCGCGCTGGGCGACGGACGACTTGGCGCGGGCCTCGATGTGCCCCTTGTTCGCGACGGTGGTTTCATAGCGTTGCTTGAGGATCTCGTCGCTGACCTGCGAGCCGTCGTAGAGCATGATGTTGATGAGCTTGCGAAACTCCTCGACCGAGGGGTGGTCGAAGGTGTAGTTCAACTGCTTGATGCCCTCGGTGGGGGTGGGGAAGAAGGTGGTGGCGCCGCCGCTGCCGGAGCCCATGAGGACGATCTTGTCGACGCGGTCGGGGAAGTCGAGGGCGGCATTGAGCGCGGTGGCCCCGCCCATGGAGTTGCCGACGAGGCTGGCCTTCTTGATGCCGAGCGCGTCCATGAGGCCGATGACGGCCTTGGCGTTGACGACGGAGCGGTATTCGCCCTGGGGCACGACGACGGAGTCGGTCTTGCCGTAGCCGGCCTGGTCCATGAGCAGGGCGCGGTACTTGGCGGAGACGGGGCCGACGTTGCGGAAGAAGTTGCTCCACGAGCTAGCGCCGGGGCCGCTGCCGTGCAGGAAGATCACCGGGTCGCCGGTGCCTGCTTCGTTGTAATGGACGCGAATTTTGCCGGAAATCGCTCCGGTTTGCGCGAACTTGCTAGTTGCTGCCTCGGTGAGTGTAGCGGTCGTCATCGCGATCCTCCGTTTCGTGCTATCGGCGGCGCCGCGCCACCGTTGTGATGCGGCGCACACTACCATACGCGACCATGCTGTCAAGCAAGGCGGCGACGCAAGATACGGGTAGACCGCCGGCGGCATTGCGGCTACCATCCGCCCGGCTCATCAACACCCGAGGGGGCGCGCATGGAATTCGCCTTTCACAATCCGCTGTTCATACCGAAAACCGGCAAGGACGCCGACATTTTCCCCGAGCTTCGCGAACGTGCCCGGTATGTCGACCAGCACGGGTACAAGTATTTCCTGCTGAACGACCACCTATGGCAGATTGGCGTGATTGGGCCGCCCGAGGAGCCGTTCCTGGAGGCCTACATCACGCTGGCGGCCGTGGCGGAAGCGACGAAGCGCATTGGGATCGGCACGCTCGTGACCTGCACGAGCTATCGCAATCCGGCGCTGCTCGCCAAGATGATCGCGACGCTCGACGTGGTCTCGGGCGGGCGGGCGCTGCTGGGCATTGGCGCGGGGTGGTTCGTGGAGGAATACAAGGGCTACGGCTATCCATTCCCCAGCGACGGCGTGCGCTTGCAGCAACTGCGCGAGGCGGTGCAGCTGGCGAAGCGGATGTGGACGGAAGACGAGGCGACGTATGAAGGCAAGCACTTCAGCGTGCGCGACGCGATACTCGCGCCGAAGCCGCTGCAGAAGCCGCACCCGCGCGTGCTCATCGGCGGGCAGGGGCCGAAGGTGACCATGCGCATCGCCGCGGAGGAGGCGGACGCGGTGAACGCGACCGGCCACCCGGACGGATTCAAGGCGATGTTCGCGGCGCTGAAGCGTCATTGCGAGGACATTGGCCGCGACTACCGCGAGATCGAGACGACGAAGACCGAGAACGTGACGCTGGCGCCGACGCGGGAGCGCGCGGAGGCGAAGTGGCGCTCGTTCGGGTCGCCGATGCGCGGCAATTGGAAGACGCTGGTGGGCACGCCGAAAGACGGCATCGAGATGGTGAAGATGTACGAGCAGATCGGCGTGACAACGCTGATCGTGAACTTCCACGGCAACGACCGGGAGAGCCTGGAACTGTTCACCGAGCGGGTGATGCCCGCG
>VGZX01000012.1 GCA_016872415.1 SAR202 cluster bacterium
TAGTAATCCCACGTCCGCATGAACCGGTCGTCGAAGCCAAGCGCGCGCAGCTCGCGTTCCTTGTCCCAGAACCGCCGGCGCCACTGGCGCAGCGTCACGGCGTAGTGGAGCCCGATGTCCTCCGTGTCGGTCATCGTCAGCGAGGTGCCGGTGATGGCCTGGCGCAGCGCGGCAAGGGACGGCAGCACGCCGCCGGGGAATACGTATTTCTGGATCCAGTTGACGCCGTTCACCTGGTTCGCGAAATCGGCGTCCGGCACCGTGATGACCTGCATGGCGATCTTGCCGCCCGGCTTCAGCACGCGGTCGCACGTCTTGAAGAACGTCTCGAAATACTCCGCGCCGACCGCTTCGAACATCTCGATCGAAACGATCTTGTCGAAGGTGCCTTGCAGGTCGCGATAGTCCATGAACTCGACCTTGACGCAATCGTCGAGCCCAGCCTCGGTCACGCGGCGTCGCGCCTCGTCCAGCTGCTCCTTCGAGATGGTGATGGTCGTGGCGCGGCAGCCATAGGTGCTCGCGGCGAAGATGGCGAAGCCGCCCCAGCCGCTGCCGATCTCCAGCACGTGGTCGGACGAGGCAATGCCGGCCCGCTCGCACAACATCCGGTACTTGTTGCGCTGGGCGTCGGCGAGTGGCTCGTCCGGCTTCTTGAAGAACGCGCTGGAATAGGTGAGCGTCTCGTCGAGCCACAGTTTGTAGAACGAGTTGCCGATGTCGTAGTGGGCGTGGATGTTCTCCTTCGCCTTTTCGACGGTGTTGCGACGGGCTTCGTGCCGGCGGCGGTCGCGCCACCGGGACACCAGCTTGACGATACCCCTGTTGAGGTTGACCTGGCGGCGGTTGAGTATCGCCAGGTTGACCAGCGCGACAATATCGGGCGAGGCGCAGAGGCCATCCATGTAGGCCTCGCCGAAGCCGATCTCGCCGCCGAAGATGACCTTGGCGTAGAACGCGTCGTCGAGCACCCGCAGGGTGGCGCTCGGCTCGGGGGTGTTGGATGCGAACGCGCGCCTGCTACCGTCGGGGAACTCGACGTGCAGCGTGCCGACCTGAATGCGCTTGACGGCGTTCAGGAAGGCGGCGCGAGCGAACGCGGTGCGTAGACCAGCCATCGTCAGGTTCGGCTTCGCCAGGGCGGCATCAGGCCCCCGCCGGCGCCGCTTCAGGCGACGTTTCGCCGGTGATGACGCGCAGGTCCAGCTTTTTCGCCACGAAGCCGCGCAGCGCGCCGCGAACGCGACGGTAGGGGGCGTTGTAGAAGTGGCGCACGCCCTCGGGAACCGGCAGGTTCACGCGCTCCAGAATCGCCTCGCCAATGACGCTGTAGCCCGCGCCGCCCAAGCGGTTCATCCAGGTCATCAGCGTTCGCGGCGACACCGGGCCAATGTTGTAGCCGCGGCGGGCGGCGATTTCCAGCAAGAACTCGCCGCTGCGGCGCGTCGAGCCGAGGATGTCGTAGAAGTGGCGCACGAACTCGCGGGCGATGCGCTTGAAGTCGACGCCCATGTGCGGCATCCAAACGAGGGCCCTCTTTTGGTATTGAGGCGCCAGCACCGCGCCCGGCATTTCGAAGCTCAACACCGTGCCGGCGACGGACGGCACCAGCTCGGGATTCGCGGCGACCTGCACGGCGGTAAGCTCGCGGTACCAGATGTAGTGGAGCGTTTCGCGCTTCTTGACGTTGGTGGCGAGACGCGCGCCTTCCGGCGACGCCTGGCGCAGCAGGTTGGCGATGAGCCCGTGCCAGTTGTCGGTCAGGAACTCTTGCAGCATGCCGTAGGTGGTGAGTTCAACCGGGGTGATGCCGCAGCAGTGGTCATACCGCGCCTCGCGCGTCTGACGCATTTCGCGCTCCAGCTCCGCGTCCGAAAAACCAAGATCGAGCAGCATGCCCTTGAACGGGAGGAAGTGAGTCAACTCGTCGGGCACCCAGACCCGCCGGTTGAAGTGCGTGAGCCATGCGGCGTCGTGCTGCTTGCCGCCGCGGTCGAACACCGCCGCATATGACTCCGTGGCGCACTCGGTGAGCATCGCCAGCTTGAGTATGCCGACGAGGTCCTCTTCCGTAAGCCCCTCCGGAAGCGATGCCACCACGTCCTTGGTCCGCAGGCGCTCCTGGGCCTCGCGGCATTCCGCCATCGACACGAACTCGCCGGGCCTTGCTTCGATCTTCGCGACGACCGATTCCAACTCGGCGATCGCCGCCTCGGGCATTACATACGTACCGTTGCTGCTCATCTGCTTTCCTCGGGAAGCGTTGGGACCGTTGGCCAGGACAGGCCCGGACGGGAGCGGTCCTTCGTCATGCGAATGTGAACACCGGGTTTTCGCGGCCACCCAATGTATCCACTAAAGAAAGCAAGGATTGAAGCCAATACTCGAGGCGGTGGGCGACGGCCTGCTCGCCGGTGGCGCTTTCGTCAAGGAATGCCGCATGACCGGCACGCGGACAAGGAACAGCCCACATGTCCCATGCACTCTACGGCACGGGCCGGAGCGTGTCAATGGCCGTGGCCTACAAAACCGGCCACGGCGGGCGCCGACGGCGCGTGCGTGGCAGGCGTCAACGGCGCCCCCCGATGGGCTCGGATAACGGTGGAGGGCCGCCAGGGCGCGGGCGCGGAGGGCCGACCAACGTCACCTCGACGCAGGGCATCCGGTCGAGGATGCGCTTCGCGGGATAGAATGGCCCCCACCACGGCAGCCGCAGCCGATGATGCAGGCCGATGGCGCACAACGCCAGGCGGAACAGCGGTTGCACGAGGCCCATGCGGCCCGCCCAGTGGCGCAGGAACGCGAGCAAATGCGGCACGCGCTCGTCCCTATCGCGCAGCACGCGCGCCCGCGCCGGCAGATCGAACCAGGGATGGCCTTCCACGGTGTGCAGCGTTACGTCCGGGTTCGCCGCCATGTTCGCAACCCAATCGCGCGGCCCCGGATACCCGGATAGGTACAGCCGCGACCCGCCGTCCCACACATAAGTCGTCTCGACGGTCCGTAGGCGGTGGCTGCGGCGCGTTCGCATCGTCGCGCGGATGAGAAATGACTGCTTGAGGATCCGCCGCACGTCGTCGGGCAGCGCCGGAGGTGTTGGGTCCATGCGCGCAGGGTAGGGGCAAATGCCCGTGCAGCGCAAAGCCCATGGCCCGCGCCCAGCACCACGCCGCCGTGAGCGGGGCCGGGCCAAGCGAGCAGGCGCGACGGCCTGCGCCCGCGCTCCACGGGTGGTACACTCGTGCGAAACGATACCAAGCCTGCCGGAAACTGGCGCGCGAACGGGGCTCGCGCCGCGAAGCCGCCGCCGTTCCGGCATACTTGGCGATTTTCATGGCCCCGCCCATGGCAATGGGGCCGCTGGTGCCGATGGATGCGATCTGGCGCATATTGAAGATGTTGGCGCGGGAGCACCCGAAGCTCCTGCTGCTCGGCTACATTTCGGTTTTCGGCGCGGCGGGGTTCGCGTTGCTAATTCCGGAGGCGCTCGGCCGCGGCATCGACGAGACGCTTGGCGATTCGACCGCGGGCACCGGCGCGCTGACGCGGCTGGCCGCGGTGTTGGCATTCGCCGGCATCGCCCGCGGCCTGTTCTCGTTTGGGCAGACCTACTTCGCGGAGGCGCTTGCCCAGCGGGTCGCCTATGACCTGCGTAATCGTTACTTCGACAAGCTGCAACACCTGAGCTTCTCGTTCCATGACAAGCAGGCGACGGGCGAGCTGATGTCGCGCGCCACCGGCGACATCGAGAACATCCGCATGTTCGTGAACATGGGGGCGGTCCGCGCCGGCTTCATCGCCGCCACGGTCGTCGGCGTGTCCGCGGCGATGCTGCTCACCGACGTGCCCATGGCGTTGGTCAGCATGGCGTTCGTGCCGTTCCTGGCGTGGCGCTCCGCCGTCACCAGCGTCACGCTCCGCAAGACGTGGCTGCGGTTTCAACAGCACATCGCCCGCATGATCGCCGCGTTGCAGGAAAACTTGACCGGCGTGCGCGTGGTGAAAGCCTTCGCCGCCGAGGAGCACGAGCGCCGCAAGTTCGACGGCTTCTCGCGCCTGGCCGCCGACACGCATTTCGAGGCGGACAGCAACTGGGCGCGCAATTTCGCCGTGATGAACTTCGGCTTCGTGCTGTCGCTCGGCGCCATCCTCTGGTTCGGCGGCAAGCGCGTACTCGACCCGGGCTCCGGGTTCACGCCCGGCGACCTCACGGCCTTCTTCTTCTACATGGGGCTCATGTTCATGCCCGTCCGCATGATCGGCTGGACGGTCAACAACTTCGCCAGGGCCATGTCGTCCGGCCAGCGCATTTTCGACGTGCTCGACACGCCGTCGCCAGTGACCGAGACGCCGGGCGCCGCCCCGCTGGAGCGGCTGCGCGGCAGGGTCACGTTCGACCGGGTCAGCTTCGGCTATCAGGGCTTCGGCACCGCGCTGCACGACATCGACATCGACGTCGCGCCGGGCCAGTTCGTGGCGTTGATCGGCCGGCCGGGGAGTGGCAAGACCACCTTCGCGCACCTCATCCCCCGCTTCTACGACGCTTCCCAAGGCCGGGTGCTGCTCGATGGGCGGAACGTCCGCGAGGTGACGGTCGAGTCGATCCGGCGGAACGTGGGCGTCGTGCAACAAGACGTGTTCATCCACACGGCGTCGATCCGCGACAACATCGCCTACGGCAACCCCGGCGCCACGATGACCCAAGTGGAGCGCGCCGCCCGGATCGCCCAGCTGCACGACTTCATCGCGACGCTGCCCCACGGCTACGGCACCGTCGTCGGCGAGCGCGGCGTCGGGCTCTCCGGAGGCCAGAAGCAACGCCTGTCGATCGCGCGGACCATCCTCCTCGACCCACCCGTGCTGATCCTCGACGACTCCACCTCCAGCGTGGATGTCCACACGGAGCACGAGATCATGGCGGCGTTGGACGCGGTGACCCGAAATCGCACCACCTTCCTCGTCACCAACCGCTTCGCCGCCGTGACCAAGGCCGACTTCGTGGTGGTGTTCAAGGGTGGGCGCATCGTTCAGCGAGGCACGCACGAGCAGCTGCTGGCGGAGGGCGGCGAGTACCGCTTGCTCTACGACTCCCAGATGCGGCCATATCTGGGCGAGCAGGCCCAAGCACTACGGCAGGTACCCAACACCGAGGCAGCCGGCTGATGGCGACCTCCTCGGCGAACGGCGCCACCAACACTCGCCGGAGCCAGGCGCTCGGCCTGGACGACATCGTCGCGGCCAACCTCTACGACTCCCGTGTCGTCGGCCGCCTCATGCGCTACATCGCCCGCTACCGCGCGTGGACGGCGCTATCGGTCGTGGGGATGCTCGGCTACATCGCCACCATGATCGCCCAGCCGCTCATCATCAAGTGGGGGATCGACGGCTACATCGCGCCGGTGGGCCGCCCGGCCGATTGGGGCAGCCTCGATCTGGTCGCGGGCGTCTTCCTCGCCAACAGCGTCGGCACGCTGCTGTTCAACTACTTGCAGTACTACGCGATGTCGCGCGTCCGCGTCGAGGTGCTGAACGATCTGCGGCAAGACATGTTCCGCCAGTTGCAGCGGCAGAGCGTGAGCTTCTTCGACCGCAACGAGGCGGGGCGCATCATCTCCCGCGTCCACGGCGACACCCTGGCGGTTCAGGAGTTCCTCGACATTGCCGTCATCGCCCTCGGCGACGTGGCAATGCTGCTATTCATCACGGCGAGCATGTTCGTGCTTAGCCCCATGCTCGCGCTCATCGCGCTCATCGTCGCGCCGGTCCTCGCGCTCATCATCCGTTACTGGCAATCGAAGGTAAAGGCGACGTTCGTGCGCGTTCGCACCGCCCAGGCCATCGTCACGGGCAGCCTGGCCGAGAACATCAGCGGCGTGCGCGTGGCGCAAAGCATGAACCGCCAGGCCGAGAACCTGCGGCGTTTCGACATGCTCAATACGAACCATTTCGAGGCGGCGCGCCATGCCGGGTTCCTATCGGGGCTCTTGATGCCGGCCGTCGAGATCGCGTCGGTCGTTTCGCTCGGCCTCGTGGTCATCATTGGCGGCGGCCAGGTGCTGGCGGGCTCGCTGCTGCTTGGCCTGCTGGTGGCGTTCCTGCTCTACGTGCAGCGCTTCTTCGAGCCCGTCCGCACGCTCACCATGCAGTTCACGCTCTTCCAGCGCTCCATGGCCTCGGGCGCCCGCATCTTCGAGCTGCTGGACGTGGAACCCGAGGTCGTGGACAAGCCGGGCGCCAAGCCCATGCCGCCGATTCGCGGCGAGGTGCGGTTCGAGGACGCCTCCTTTCACTACGTGCCCGGCCAGCCGGTATTGCGCCACATCGACCTGCACATCCGCGAGGGCGAGTCGGTCGCCTTCGTCGGCCTCACGGGGGCGGGCAAGAGCACGCTGGTCACGCTGGTGCCGCGCTTCTACGACATGACCGAAGGCCGCGTGCTGGTCGATGGCATCGACGTGCGCGACGTCACCCGCGCATCGTTGGCGCGTCAAATGAGCATGGTGCTCCAAGAGCCCTTCCTCTATTCGGAGAGCGTCAAGGCCAACATCCGCTTCAACCATCTCGAACTAAGCGACGACGATGTGATCGCGGCGGCCAAGGCGGTGGGCGCGCACGACTTCATCATGGGCCTGCCGCACGGCTACGACACAGTGCTGGAGCAGCGTGGCGGCAACCTGAGCATGGGCCAGCGGCAGCTCATCAGCATGGCGCGCGCCATCGTCGCCAACCCGCGCATCATCATCCTCGACGAGGCCACCGCGAACATGGACTCCGAAACGGAGCGGCAGCTGCAAGAGGCGCTGCGCGTCGTCTTGCGGGGCAGAACGTCGCTCATCATCGCCCACCGGCTATCCACGATAACCGGCGCCGACAAGATCGTCGTGTTGGAAAACGGTCGCATCGTGGAAGCGGGCAAGCATGCCGATCTGTTGGCGCGCCGGGGCGTCTATGCGCGTCTCTACGCCATGAACTTCGGCAACCCGACGAGCCCGGCCGCCAGCCCCTAACGCCGCTCTGGCTGGTCGCGCAGCGAGGCGAATGCCCGCCGCAGCAGCAGCGTCACGAGCAATCCCGTGCCGCTCATGATCGCCAGCCCGATTTGTGGACCCAGCCAGTCGGCCAGCAGGCCGATGAGCACCATGCCGGGCGGGCTTGCGCCGATGCCCAGCACCACGGCGCCGATCGCGCGGCCACGCTCCTCCGGCGCTACCGCGTTGAGCGCTATGATCGGCTGCATTATGCCGAACATGACGATACCGATGCCGGCCGTGAGCAACGCGAACAGCGACAGCAGGTACCACGGCGATGCGGCGAACACCAGCGACGCCACGAACCAGAGCAGGGTGCCCGACACGTAGACCGCGCCGTGCTTGGTGGGGCTGAAGGTGGCGAGCAGGACGGCGCCCACGATCGCGCCCATGCCGATCGAGCCGGCCAGCACGCCGTAGAGTACCTCGGAAGTGCCCAACACGTCGCGCGCGATCACCGGCACCATCTGCGACATCGGCCAGCCGAATAGATTGAGCGCGATCGTGACTAGCACCGCAGCCCGCGCCGCGCGGTTGGCCCGCAGCAAGCCAACGCCCGCGCGCAGCTGCTTCAGCGGGTTTTGCGCCGCGGTCGACCGCGGTCGTCGCGGCGCGGCGACGGTCAGCACCAGCGCCAGTCCCGTGAGCGCCAGCAGGGTAATGCCGGCGTATGCGCCAGGGAATCCACCCAGGCGGATGAGCACGGTGCCGATGATGGGGCCCGTGAGGTTGGTGGCGTTCAGTAACCCAATGTCGAGGGCCATCGCGTTCGTCAGCGCGCGGCCCGTGAAAATGTCCGCGAGGAACGCCCGCCTGGTCGCGAAGTCCACCGCCCACGAGGCGCCCGTGATGAGGATGGCGATGAAGGCGTGCCACGGCTGCGACTGGCCGGCCGCCAGCAACAGCAACATGGTGGCGCCGACCGCCACGTTCACCAGCTGCGCGGACACCATGACCTGCCGTCGCGGTAGGCGGTCGGCCATCGCCCCGGAGGAAAACCCCAGCAGGAACATTGGAATGGACCGCATGGCGCCCACCAACGCCACGAGCGTCGGCGAGTTGGTCGTCTCCAGCACGAGCCACGACAACACGGCCAGCTCCATGGCGCGGTAGGTGTAGTAGGCCCACGACGACGCCCAGAGCTGCCGGAAGGTGTTGTTGCCTAGCGCGCCGAACGTGCGGACTTGCTCGGCTCGGAGGGGAAGGGGCGGGGTTGCTTGTTCTGCCACGGTAACCACTGGACGAAGAAAGCCCCATTGTACGCTTTCAGGAAAACGGGCCGCGTGAACGCCCGGCGCTCACGCTTCAGCGAGGAAAGACGTGCGTTCAAATGTCGTCTCAAACTTCGACCAACCCCACGCCAAGGTCCACGCCATGCGCCGCCGGTTGCGCTTTTCGACTGACACGGGCGTCCGTAGACTCGCCAAACCCACCGGCGTACGCTGAACGTCGGTTATCGGCGGGCCACCATGGAACGGGGGACGTGTTTGGTGTTTCGCGGCGCGCTCATCGGTTTCGCGGTAACGGTCGGCCTCATGCTCATTCCGATCGTTCACTTCAGCAGCGGCCCCATCGCACCGTTCGTCGGCGGCTTCGTCGGCGGCTCGAAGTCCGGCGTCACCGATTCCCAGGCCCTGGCGCTGGGCGGCCTCATCGCCCTCTACATGGTCGCGCCGCTGGCGGCCGGCGCTACTCGCTGGTTTGGTTTTATTTTTAGACGGAGTTCGGGAAATCACCTATTGACATATCCAGAATCGGTATTGACATAATGGCACCCACACTTGAGCAGGAGCCCCATCGTGGACAAAAGCATCGCGCTGAACACCCGCTTGTTGCGGGTTAGCACCACCCGTGTCGACGGCGGATGCGTCTTCGGCGCGCTGCCGAAGGAACGATGGGAGCAGGTGATGGTGCCCGACCGGCAGAATCGCGTGGGCCTCGCCAATTACTCGATGCTGGTGCAGCACCCCGCCGGCTGGGTGCTGGTGAACGCGGGCCCTGGCGACAAGGCGCCGCTGAACTTCGACTCGATGCCCATGCGGAGCCGGTCGTCGTTGCTGCGCGAGCTGCGCGAAATGGGCCTGGCGCCCAAGGACATCGCTTTCGTTATCATGACACACATGCACGACGAATACTCGGGGGGCGGCACCCACGTCACGTCCTCCGGGCGCGTGCTGCCGACCTTCCCGAACGCACGCTACATCATCCAACGCGCTGCGATCCAAGAGGCGTTGCGCCCCAACGAGCGGTCGCACCACTTCTACCGGCGGGACGACGTGCAGCCGGTGCTCGAGTCCAACCAGCTCATGGCGGTCGACGGCCAGGCCGAGATCCTGCCGGGCCTTTGGGTCGAGCCGACGCCCGGCCCCACGGCGGGCCACCAATCGGTGTTCGTGCGGCATCAGGAGGGAACGTCCGTGTTCCTCGGCTCGCTCGTGCCGACGCCGCTGCACCTGTCGCTCCACGTCACCTGCGCGTCGGACTGGAACCCCGACCTAAGCCTGCGGAGCAAATGCTCCGTGTTCCAGCGCGCCATAGCCAACAACTGGCAGGTCGCGCCGGCGGGCCTGGAGGGCTGGGTGAGCACCTCGGAGCTGGAGTCGCGCATGCGCCAGCCGGTGCCGAAGCCGCAGCGCCTCGTGGTGCCGGAACCCGTCGAGTCCGAGGCGGTCGCGGTCGCTTAGGCCTCGGTCCAACCGAGTCCCCGCAAATACGCTCGGTCGTCCGCGCTCAGCGACGCTGTCCGGAGCAAGTCGGGACGGCGTTCCAGCGTTTTCAGCAGGGCGGCACGGCGGCGCCACTTGGCGATCTGCTGGTGATTGCCCGACAGCAGCACCTCCGGCACGCCCCACCCACGGTACTCCGACGGTCGCGTGTATTGCGGGTACTGCAGCAGGCCCGAGGTGTGCGAGTCGTCCGGCAGCGCCTCCTCGCCATGGCCGAGCGCGCCGGGCAGCAGCCGCACCACGGCGTCGACGATCGTCAGCGCGGGCAGCTCCCCACCGGTGAGCACGTAGTCGCCGACGCTGACCTCCTCGGTCGTCAGGTGCGTCGCCACGCGGTCGTCCACCCCCTCGTACCGCCCGCAGATCAGCACTAGCATCTCGGCGCGCGACAGGCGTTCGGCGTCCCGTTGCGTGAACAGCCTCCCCTGGGGCGACATGAGCAGCACCGGCGACCCGGCGGGCAGCGACAGCGACTCGACCGCTTCGAACAGCGGCTCCGGCCGCATCACCATGCCGGGTCCGCCACCGAATGGGGCGTCGTCCACCGAGCGGTGGCGGTCGGTCGCGAAGTCGCGCGGGTTGTGGACGTGGATTTCAACGAGGCCGCTACGCTGCGCCCGCGCCATGATGCCGGCGCTCAGCGGGCCGGGGAACATATCGGGGAAGATGCTGAGGATGTGAACGCGCATGCGTTAGTGCCCGCGCTGGCGCCCCGTCAGCTGGCCGAGCACGTGCGAGAGCACCGGTTTCAGCACGTCGAGGCCGTCCTGCACGCCCTTGGGGCTGCCCGGAAGGTTCACGATGAGCGTCCTGCCGCGCACGCCGGCGACGCCTCGGCTCAGCATCGCCATGGGTGTCTTCGTCATGCCATAGGTGCGCAACGCCTCGGGGATGCCGGGTGCCGCCCGCTCGATCACCGCGAGCGTGGCTTCCGGCATCACGTCGCGGTCGCTGAACCCTGTGCCGCCGGTGGTGATGATGGCATCGAGCTGCTCCGCGTCCGCCCACTGGCGCAATAGGTATTCAATGGTGGCGCGATCGTCCGGCACGACCAGATACCGCTTTTGCTCGAAATCGGGCGGGCCGAACGCCTGCTGAATCAGCGGCCCGCCGGTGTCGGCGCGTTCGCCGCGAGCGCCCGCGTCGGAACTGGTGAGCACTCCGATGGTATACATGGCGGCCTATGCTATCACGCGCGGTTGGGGGTGACCGCGGGCAAGCCCTCTAGCGTCGCCAGCACGGCGTCCAAATGGCTGTTCATGCGAAATTCGTCATGGTGGGCCAGGTGAATCAAACCGTCCGCGCCGACCACGTAGGTGACTCGGGAGGTGCCAAGGCCAAGCGTGCGTCGCACGTCGTATGACCGCGCGACCCGTTTGCCGTGGTCCGACATGAACTGGAACGGCGCGCCGTACTGGTCGCGGAACCGCCGCAAAGTCGCGATGTCGTCGCCGCTGATGCCGAGGACGAGCGCGCCGCTTCGCGTCACGGCGTCGTGGCCGTCGCGAAAGCGGCACGTCTCCTTCGTGCAACCGGGCGTGAATGCCTTGGGGAAGAAGTAGAGGACGACGTGACGCCGGCCTCGCTCCGATGCCAGATCGAACGCGGTGCCATCGGTCAAGGTTCCGGAGAACGGCGGCGCCGGCGTATGTACCTTCAGCATGTGCAGCCTCCCACTCCTACGTTACTACGCGACCGCGCTTGCCGCGATTGCCCGGATGCGTTACGTTTATCCCTTGGCGGCACAGCCGCCGACCCTTCGTAGGTGCGCGCATGGATCTCCAACTGCACGGCAAGACCGCCATCGTGACCGGCGGCGGATCGGGCCTCGGAAAGCATATCGCCCTTGCCTTGGCTGAAGAGGGCGCCGACGTCGTGATCGCCTCGCGAGATCGGTCCCGCCTCGGCCGCGTCGCCCATCAGATCGCGGACGCCACCGGCCGCCGCGTGATCCCGATTGCCTACGACATCACGGACCGCCGGCTCGTGGCCGCGATGGTCGATGCCGCGGCGCGCGAGCTCGGGCGCATAGACATCTTGGTGAACAACGGCGCCCCGGCGGGCGGGGGCGGAGGCCTGCCGCTTGCCCACACGACAGACGAGTTAGTGCTGGAAAACCTCGATGTGAAGTCGGTGGGCTACCTGCGGTGCATCCGCGCCGTGGCGCCCCACATGCTGCGCCAACGCTTCGGCCGCATCGTCAACATCGCCGGCATGGCCGCGCGATACAGCGGCGCCATCGCGGGCGGCATGCGGAACGCAGCGGTGGTCGTCATGGCGAAGAACGTCGCCGATCAGCTGGGCCCGCATGGCATCGCCGTCACGACGGTGCACCCCGGCGGCATATGGACGGATGAGTCCAGCGATTGGATAGAGAACGACCGCCGGGGCACGCGGCTGAGCAGCTATGGCGAGGGCGACGAGAACGCGATCCGCCGGGCGATCACCCCGCGCGACCTCGCCAACGTAGTCCTGTTTCTTTGTTCGCCCCACGCCGCCGCGGTCACCGGCGAGGCGATCAGCGTGGCCGGCGGCGGCGAATACTGACCCACGAGGAATGCACGCATGACGCTGGGCAACATCGGCAAGCCCGACGCGGCGCAGCTTGGGCCCAAGCGCAAGCTGCTGCTCGTTCCATTCGTCGTGGCGCTGGACGACGACCCATCCTACCGGGCGCTCGTGGAGCGTTATTGGCAAGAGGCCGCAAGCCAGGTCCGGAACCTGGAGGCATCGCTCGGCGCCGTCAAGCACTTGTTCCATGAGGGCACTGCTGTCGACAGCGAAACCGAGATGCGGAACCTGGAGCGCGGCAATCCAGAGGGGTTCGGCTTCGTCAAGGAGTTGACCATCCGGGGCGCCGCGCTGCGGCCCACCGAGGACCCCGACACGTTCCTGGAGGCCTACGATCTCCAGCGTTGCCTAATGGTGGCCCGCATGAGCAACAAAGTGATGCAGCAGCTGTACGAGTGGTTCGAGCAGGCGCGCCGCCGCCGGTTCGACGCCATCGGCAAGCGCATCGACGAGACGCTGAAGGAGTCCGAGACGGGGCTGCTCATCATCACCACCGACCACCAGGTGCAGTTCCCGGCCGACATCCAGGTGTTCTACGTCGCGCCCCCGGCGTTGAACGACATCGAGCGGTGGCTCAAGGACCACCCGACGCCGACGTCCGGCAATGCCGAGGACTCTTTCTAGCCAGCCGCCAACGCATCGCGCAGGAAGGCCGGCGCCTCCGCGTTCTTCAAGGGAGCCATCGTCACATATGACCACCGCAGCCGCGTCGCGCTGCTCGGCATCGCGGAGCAGGAGATGCGACGCCACGGCACCGTTAGCGAGCCGCACGCGATGGCGATGGCGGAGGCCGCGCCAGCCGCTCGCCGATGCGGCCTCCGGTCGTGCCCTCGGCCACGGCCAAGGTCAATCCGCGTTCGCGCAGCAGCAGGCCCACCTGCCCCGCCAGCGCCAACTCCGACTCCACGCCCATCGCTCGCCTCGCGCAACGGTTGCCGCGAGTCTACTGCATTAGGCGGCGAGGGCGGCGGGCGAGGGCGCCGTGGCCGCCATGCCGCACGTTGCCGAGCTCAGTGGACACGCGGCGCAGTCGGTGTGCGCGTGCCGTTCGTGCGCGGCGGCCGCTGCGGCGGGAGCCGGTGCCGGGTCGCTCGACAAAGCCTGGAACAACGGCAACATGCTCTGCTTCGCGCGGACGGGCCGGTGGCCGGCGAACCGCACGAAGGGCAGGGCGCGCTTCAGCACGACGCCCATCGCCTGTAAGTCGCGCTGGTTGTCGATCGTGTGCCGCATGCGCTGGCGCACGATCCGCTCCGCCGCCATTGGCCCGATGCCGGGCACCCGTAGCAGGTCGTCGTGGCTGGCCGTGTTGATGTCCATTGGGAAGCGGTCGTACTGCTCGACGGCGATCCGCAGCTTGGGGTCGGCGCGGTGGTCCAGAAAGCCGTCGTCGAACGCCAGCGCCAGCTCGTCGTCGTTGAAACGGTAGACCCTCGTGAGCCAATCGAGCTGATACAGGCGGTGCTCGCGCACCAACGGCGTCGGTGGGTGCTCCTCAAGCGGCGTGTATTTGATGGGCCTGAACGCGGAGTAATAGATGCGCTTGAAGCCCAGCTCGCGGTAGAGGTGCCGCTGCCGGACGTGAATGTCCCAGTCGGTTTCGTCGGCCGCGCCGACGACGAGCTGCGTCGCCTGGCCGACGCTGCCGCCGTAGGTCTCCTCCATCAGCCGCTGTATCCGCAGCATCGGCTGCAGCATGCCCGCGTTCCAGCGCTTCATGGTGCTAATGCGGTTCAACAGCTCCTCGCTGGGCTGCTCCATGTTGATCGACAGCCTCGTTCCCAGCCGCTGCGCCGCCACGATCAACCCCGTGTCGGTGGTGCCGGGCATCACCTTCAGGTGGATGTAGCCGCGGAACCCATATTTCCGGCGCACCGTTTCCACCACCGCCAGCAATCGCTCCTGCGTGGCGTTGGGGTCCTTGAATATCCCGCTGCTCAGAAACAGGCCGTCCACCGTTTGGCGCCGGTGCATCTCATCGAACAACTTCGCCAACTCGTCCACCTTGAAGCCGTACCGCTTGCGCGGCACCCAATGGGAATTGGGGCAGTAGAAGCAGTCCATCATGCAATAATCTGTGAACATGACGCGGAGCAGCGAGAGCCTCTTGCCGTTGGGCATCGCCGCCCGGTAGACGCCCGCATGCGGCGTGACGCCGCCGCGCGCGGCGATGCCGTGCCAGTCCGGCCTTGGAATCGACCGGCCTTCCGCGCCGTTCACGGAAAGCACGTCGTCCGTCGCCATTCCACCAAGGTGCCGCAGCTTCTCGTACACGTCCGGCGACTGCTGTATCAACATGGGATAACCTCTGTTTCGGGTGGGGTCGCATTAATAGAACATACGTTCTATTCAAAGTCAAGCATTCGCCCACCGGCCCTGCTTGCTTCGCGTGGGTTGGAGGTGTTTGACCATGCTCACCCTGGTAGTGAAGGCTTAGCGCATGACCGGCATGATGCTCGCCCGCCTTTGGCAAAGAGAACCACCGCCAGGGCGTTTTGACCGGCCGTGATGCGGAAGTCTATACTTATCGGCGTGTCGGGGAATAGCGCAGCTTGGTAGCGCGCCACGTTTGGGACGTGGAGGTCCCGAGTTCGAGTCTCGGTTCCCCGACCATCTTCATCCGCGCCGACGACCAGCAGACGGCTCCGAATGCCTCGGAGCCGTCTCCCTCGTGGCCGAGGCGCAACCCGGGACGTCGACGGCCAAGGGATGAGCGCCACGCGCGAACGGCGCCAAACCGGCGCGGGCCGGTCCGCTGGTCGATTGCGTCAAATATTCGCCGCCGGCATGGTTGGGCCCCGTATCGACTCACGAATCTCGCCCGCAAGGTGGAGAACATGGACCTCGGGGCATTTTCGATCAGCCTTGCCGTTCGGGACTTCATCGCGTCGAGGGACTTCTACCGGCTGCTCGGTTTCGAGGTCGTCGGCGGAGACGCGGACCAGCATTGGCTGATCCTGAAAAACGGCGACCACGTCATCGGCCTGTTTCAAGGGATGTTCGAGAAGAACATACTGACCTTCAATCCCGGCTGGGACCATGACGGCCAGCCGCTGCTCGAGTTCACTGACGTTCGGGAGCTCCAGCGCCGGCTGAAGGAGCGGGGCATCCCGTTCCAGCAGGAAGCGGACGAGGCCCCCAGCGGGCCGGCCAGCTTCGTGATCGTCGATCCAGACGGCAATCCGATCCTGGTCGACCAGCACCGCTGACGAGGCCGCCGGCTCCCCAAACCGCCCTCAATGCGGACCGAGGCCCGTGGCGGCCGTCCGAACCCGCTTCACGCATAAGAGGAGTCCCCTGCATGAGGAGCCACGCATTGGGGGCGGCGGCTCGCGCGAATGGCACGATGCGATCTTGAGAATAGGCCCGGCGAGTCCAGGCCCGTCGTCCACGCTCCCTCACCGCTCCGGCAGCCCGCCAGCCAGCCGAACACGGGCCCTGCGCGCAGCTCCAGCACCGGCACGCCACTTTCCGCCAGCACGCGCCCCGTCTCCTGTCGCGACCGCAGGTGCTCGCTCAGCTTCGATTCGGGATCACCCAGCGCACCGAGGAAAACGATGCGCTTCACCCCCCGTTGATTTCGCCACGGCTGCAAATGCCATCGCCGCCCTGCGTTCCGCGTCATGAAATGCGCGGCCCTTCCGCATACTATGGATGAGGTAATACGCCACGTCGCAGCCCGTAATCGCCGCGGCCAGCGCCTCCTCGTCGCGCACGTCCCCCTTCACCGCCTGGATGTGGGACACCCACGCCGACTGGGGAAGGCGGTGCAGGTCGCGTACCAACGCCCGCACCTCGTGGCCCGCGTCCAGCAATCGTGGGCCAAGATGCCCTCCAATGTACCCGGTTGCGCCTGTCAGCAGCACCTTCATCGCACTACACGTGGTTCCGGAGCATCAACTCTTCCGGATAGGGGGACAGGTAAGCCTGCTGGTGGACCCACGCTGGGAGGTCGTGCTTGCGCAGGTGGTGCTTCAGCAGCGTCAGCGGCACCACGAGCGGCACCCGCTCTTGCCGGTATTCCTCGATCAGCCCAAGGAGCTCCTGCTTGTCGCCGCCGTCGATAGCCTTCTTGAGGTACCCCATCAGGTGGTGCATGACGTTCGTGTGCTTGCTTGGCGTCGCCAGGAACGTCAGCGCCTCGCGCATCACCCGCGCATACTCTGCAACGAGCTCATCCCATGGCCGCGACCCTACGTGCGCGACGATGCGCCCGGCCTCTCTGTAGTACGGAATGCTGTGCGCCATGAACGTCAACTTGTGTGCGGTGTGGAACGACACCAGCCCTCGCGGCGTCGGGCTGTCGTGAAGCATGGCCCGCCATCGCCGTCGGACGAAAATGCGGTCAACGAAGTTCTCGCGTAGTCTCGGATCCGTCAGCCGTCCGTTCTCCTCCACAGGCAGATCCGGCATACGCGTGGTCAGCACCCAAGCGAACGCGCCAATCCCATCGCGCGATGGCGGTCCTCCTTCCTTGCGATGGACTTTCACCCGCATGAGCCCGCATGAAGGCGAGTCCTTTGTGAGCACGAAGCCGTCCAGATTTGCGCCCCCCAGCTCGGCCACGCGCGCTTCGGCGAAAGACCGCATGCCCTCCGTGTGATCGACGCCCGTTTTGGTTGCGATCAGCCGTGGCGATGCAGACTTGCCCTGAAGTTGGATCGTCTCCCGCGGAACGCCCATGCCCATCTCGACCTCCGGACACACCGCCACCCATTCGACGTACTTCGAGATCGTTCCCGTGAGGAACGAATCGTTCAGATGCCCGCCGTTGTAACGCACATCATTGCCCAGTAGGCACGAGCTGATGCCCAACCGCACCTTGCCCTCATCGCCCATCCTGTCACCTCCGTGCCACTCGATACGCCTCAATCGCTCGCCGTCGGGCGATGCCGTGATCGATGATGCGCTCGGGGTAGCCGGGCGCTCCACCGTTCCACCAGGGCTCATGGACCGCAGCCCCCTCGATGCCCCGCAGTTCCGGCACCCATCGGCGCACGTAGTCGCCATTGGGATCAAACCTCAGCCCCTGCGATACGGGGTTGAACACACGGAAGTACGGCGCAGCGTCCATTCCTGTTCCCGCCGCCCACTGCCACCCGCCATTGTTGGCCGCCGGATCGCCGTCGACGAGATGCCTCATGAATCAACGCTCGCCCCAGCGCCAATCGATCAGCAGGTCCTTGGTCAGGAACGAAGCCACGATCATTCGTGCGCGGTTGTGTATCCACCCCGCCTCAAGCAGCTGACGCATCGCCGCATCCACCATCGGATACCCGGTCATGCCTGCGCTCCACGCCTCGAACTGCGCCCGGTGGTTATCCCAGGCAATGGCATCGTACTCGGGGCGGAAGCCCCGCCGCGTGACGTGCGGGAAGTGGGCCAGCACGCTGAAGTAGAAGTCTCGCCACGCCAACTCCGACAGCCATGCCTCGGCGCCGCCGCCGCGTGCCACAATTGCCTTTCGCGCCGCCTGCTCCGCGCTGAGCAGACCGAATCGCAGATACGGCGACAACTCGGACGTGCCACCGAGATCCATCCGGTCCCGTTGTAAATCGTAGTTCGCAATACGATGCTCCGCGAAGTCCGCAAGCCGTTGCTGAGCCGCCTTCTCGCACGCGGGGAATTGCGCATCGCTTCTCTGCGTCGGCAGCCCGTCGAGGCTCGCGTTGCTGGGGCCGCTGACAAACTTATCATCGACTTGCGTCGACGGCTCGCTCAGCCGGTCGAACACCGCCTCACGCCACCCTTCAGGTACGGCGTGAACACGGTGTACGGCATGCCGTCAGCCTTCAGCACCGCGTCCGGCCCGAAGATCCATGGCCCTCCGACCAGATCAAGCCGTACGCTCTTCGCAACCCGCCCGTCTCGGCGCTTCGCGTATGGCGATGCGACGGCCTGCGCAACAACCCTCGTCGCGCCGACCTCCCGCGCGACCGCCGCCACTTCCTCCTCAGGCTTGCCCTCCCGCACGGTCAGCGTCTGGCCCGTAGCTATGCGTAACCAGCGCACCGCATCAAGCAGGAAGGCAACTCGCCGCTCGCCTGCGTTCGCGATCAGGGTGGGGTCTACTACGAACAGCGGAACGACTTCCGCCCTTGCCGCCTTCGCTTCCAACAACGTGCGGTTGTGGTTCAGCCGCAGGTCGCGGCGCACACACCACACCACTCTGTCGCGTGCCAACCTAGCCCTCCGTTGATCCCTGGCCCATTTGCTGTATCCGTCTTCTGGGAGAGGACCAGTGCTGTGAGCTTGGTCCGCCAGAGATCAGGTGGCCGATGGTTATTCCCAAGGCGTGAGCCACGCGGACCAACGTGTCAATGGTTGGATTAGCTCTCCCATTCTCTAGCGCGCTGACGTGCGCTCGGTCGATTCCGGCTGCTTCCGCAAGTTCACGTTGACTCCAATCGCGGGCCTTTCGCTCCGCTTGGACATGCGCTGCAATGTCGGCGAGCACACGACTGGTTAGCGCGCCAGGGTTGGAAAGGCCGACCATTTCACGTGCGACGCTGATGCCCGCTTGCACATCCTGAGCGAGCGCGTCTGCTCCAAGGCGGTCGGCGGCCTCATGGTCTTTCGCCAGTGCGGCCCCACCAACGAGGATGCGCGGGCGATCGGGCAGCGCGCGCAAGGCGGCGATGGCCTCGCGCAGCGGCTCCAAGTGCTTGATGAGGGTAACGGAGAGCGCCACAAGCGACGGACGGTTGCGCGCGACGAAGTCGCGGAGTTCGTCGACGGGCAGGCTGCCGCCGAGGAAGTGCACCTCCCAGCCGTCGAGGTAGAGGAAGTCGCTGAGGATGCGGGCGCCGAGTACATGGCGCTCGCCGTCGACAGCCGTAACGACCGCGCGATGGCCGATGGGAGCGCGGCGTCGCGATGCGGCACGCAACACATTCATCTGGCGCTCCGTGATGAGGGTGGCGCGGTGCTCCTCCGCGACTGTGAGGGTGCCCTGTAACCAGCGCACGCCGATCTCGTACTGCGCAGGAACCAGCACAGACAGATAGAGCGCGTCGGGAGGGATGCGCGCCGCCAGGGCTTGCGCGATGACGCTCGACGCTTCCGCATCGTCGCCGATGACGACAGCCTGCAGATAGGCGCTGAGGAGTGAGTTCAAGCCGGAAGCGAGTGTGGTCATGTGAGCATCTCCATCCAACAAGGCATCGGCTTCATGTTGAGTATAGTATGCACCTTGCTTGACAAACGAGTCGTAGGGACAACATAATATGGCTCACTTGTTGAATATAATCGACAGATTCGAGGATTGGTCATGCGAGTTGCGGTGGTGGGAGCGGGGATCAGCGGGTTGGCGGCGGCGTATCGGCTACGCCATCACGACGTCCATGTGTTCGAGGCCGACGCTCGTGCTGGTGGCCATGCGCACACCGTCACCGTCGCGGAGGATGACCGTGAGGTCGTCCTGGACACCGGCTTTCTCGTTTACAACGAGCAGACGTATCCGAGGTTCGTGTCGCTGCTCGACGAACTCGGGGTAGCGACGCAGGCAAGCGAGATGTCGTTCAGCGCGTCATGCCGGGCGTGCGACGTGGAGTATGCGACGCCGGGCGTGCTGCGCCTGCTGGGACGCCCATCCAACTTGATGAGACCATCGCACTATGGGATGGGGGTTGACCTGGGGCGGTTCTACCGGGAGGCGCTCGCCATTGTGGCAAGTGGCGCGGGTGATGGCATGACGCTGGAGCAGTTCTTGGAGGCACGGCGGTTCGGGCGTGGCTTCCGGCGTCACGTCATCGTGCCCTTGGTGGCGGCGATATGGTCGACGCCGGCGCAGGATGTGGGCCGGTTTCCGCTGCGCTTTCTGCTGGAGTTCATGGCCAACCATGGGCTGCTTGCGGTGAGCGGCCGGCTGCCGTGGCGCACCGTGACGGGCGGCTCGCAGGCATACTTGCGGCGGCTGGTGGCTGCGCTGCCGCATGGCGTGCACGCGAGCACGCCGGTTGATGCGGTCGCTCGTGACGCAGCGGGAGCTGTGGTGGCGCTGCGATCGGGCGAGCGGCTGCAGTTCGACCATGTCGTGCTGGCCGCGCACAGCGACCAGTCGCTGCGGATGCTGGCGGATGTGACGGATGCCGAGCGCGAGTCGTTGAGCGCCATCGCCTACAGCCCGAGCCGTGTCGTGCTGCACACGGACGCCTCGGTGATGCCGTCGCACCGCCGGTTATGGTCAGCCTGGAACTACCTGACCGACGCCTGCATCGACCGCTTCGAGCCGGTGTCGGTGAGCTACTACCTCAACAGATTGCAGCGGTTCCAGGCGGCCCGCGACTACTTCGTTTCCGTCAATCCGACGGTCGTGATCGATCCGGCGAAAGTCATCCACGAGATGACGTATGCGCATCCGCAGTACACAGCAAAGGCGCCAGAGGCGCAGGCCACCCTACGACAATTGGGTAGGCGGGGCCCGGTGCACTTCGCGGGCGCCTACATGGGCAACGGATTTCACGAGGACGGCGTGCGGGCTGGCTTCGAAGCGGCGGACGCGATCGAGCAGGCTGGCATAGTTGCCGTTAACTCGGCACCGCTGGCGGAGGTGGCATGATGCGGTCTCGATTGCTGCTCGGCACGGTATGGCACCAACGGACGCATCCCGTGGCCAACGCCTTCACCTATCGCGTGCTGTACCTGGCGTTGGACCTTGACGAGATGGAGATGCTGGACCAGCATCTGTGGCTGTTCAGCCGCAACCGCTTCAACGCCTACGCGCTGAACGACCGCGACCACGACGGCTCGGGCGGTGGCCGGAGCGTGCGCGACGCCGTTCGCGAGCGGTTGACGGCGGCAGGCGTGTCGCATGACGGCAAGAGCATCGTGATGGTCACGCAGCCGTCGGTGCTGGGTTACGTGTTCAACCCGGTATCGTTCTACATGGTGATTGATGCGGCAGGGGTGGTCTCGCACATGCTCGCCGAGGTGCACAACCGCAAGGGCGGGCGGCATATGTACGACATGCCCAACGACGGCCGGGGCGGCGCCATGCGATACACGGCGCGGTTCGCGAAGGAGTTCTACGTCTCGCCGTTCATCGACATGCATGCGACGTATGACTTTGCCTACGCGCGCAGAAGAGGGCGCATCTATTTTGGATTCGACGAGCATGGGGAATCCAAAATGGTACTGCGCACATCGCTCAACTTGGCCGAGCATCCGCTGACAAATGCAACGCTGGCGAAGGCCATGCTCACGCATCCGCTCACGCCGCAACTGACCGTGGCGCGGATCTACTGGCAGGCGATAGCGAAACTGAGGCTGCGGGGCGTCACGTTTCGGCGGCCACTGGCGGTCAAGGAGGGACGCTGACGCATGACTGACTACTGGAAGGGCAAGACCGTAT
Source organism: SAR202 cluster bacterium (assembly GCA_016872415.1). Taxonomy (GTDB): domain Bacteria; phylum Chloroflexota; class Dehalococcoidia; order Lucifugimonadales; family Australimonadaceae; genus VGZX01. The sequence goes on from VGZX01000012.1 coordinate 21,678, forward strand.
GGATTATCGGCGCGAGCAGCGGCATCGGCGCCGAGCTGACCAAGCAGCTCGTTGGGCGCGGGGCGAAGGTCGCGATCAGCGCCCGGTCCGAGGATCTGCTGTTGCGGGTGGCCGTCTGCGCCGACGACACAACGGGGATGGTGGTGGCGGTGCCGGTGGATGTCACGGATGCGAATGGGCTGTCTGAGGCAGGTCGCGAAGTCGAGCGGTTGCTCGGTCCGCTGGACTTGCTCATTTACAGCGCGGGTGCGTGGACGCCGACCGACCCACCGATCATCGACATGGCGGCGATCGAGCGCCAGGTGCAGGTGAACTACGTGGGCATGATCCGCGCGGTATCGGTGGTGCTGCCGGGGATGATGGCACGGCGCAACGGCGTGATCGCGGGTGTCGCCAGCGCGACCGCCTATCTGGCGTTGCCAAGGGCCGAGGGATACGGGTCAACCAAGGCGGCCACCAACTATTTCCTGCGCTCGCTGAGGGGCCACGTGCGTCGGTCGAACGTCCGCGTGGTCACGATCAATCCCGGATTCGTCAAAACGCGACTGACGGCCGACAACGACTTCCCGATGCCGTTCATCATGGAGGTCGAGCAGGCGGCCGCCGAAGTCGTGCGCGGCCTGGAAAACGGGAAGGTTGAGATCCACTTTCCACGGCGCCTCACACTGCCGATGAAGTTCTTGAACTGGCTGCCACGGTCACTTTCCGAGTGGATCCTAGTGCGTGCTTTCCGAGTGTAAGGAGGAGAAGATGATTCGTTACGAGACGTCCATACCATCAACCATGACGGGACCGGATGCGTTTGCATACATGTCCGACTTCACCAATTCCGTCGACTGGGACCCCAACGTCATTTCGGCGCGCCGCGCAACCGATGGGGATATCGGCCTCGGCACAGCGTTCGATCTCGTGTCGAAGTTCGCTTGGAGCAGAGTGCCGCTTCGCTATGTGGTCACCGCGTATGATGCGCCACGCCGTGTGGCGCTGACTGCACAGAAATCGACGTTTGATGGAATCGACACCATCACCGTGGCGCGAGACAATGGCCGTACCGTCGTGACCTACGACGCACGTCTGGTGTTCAAGGGCATTGCGCGGGTCATGGAGCCGTTCGTCGGCATCGTGTTCCGGCGCGTTGCTCGAAGTGCGGCGGAGGGCCTGCAACGAGTCCTAAACCCCGCCGCAGCGGGTCGCCAACCAAGGCGATGATCCGTCTCTCCAAAGTCGACCGCGTTGTCGGTATGGAACGAAGGTCAATGGTTCACTCAAGGGGGAGGCAATGAACCCCTCAGGCAACCGTTTTGTGCGGCTGCGCTACTACAACTTAGCCATGGGGGCCTTCCATTTTGCCCAGGGCATCATCATCTTGGCCCTGTCGTCGGATTTCTCCCTTCCAGTCACGGCGGCATTCTTAGACGGACCGCCCGGCTCGGTGCCGCCAGGGGTGACCGAATTGTTTTCCGTGCGAATCGGATGGGCTGTTGCCGGCTTTCTGTTCCTGTCGGCGTTCGCACACTTCATCGTCGCTTCGCCGCTGGCATTCGGCTGGTACAAGGCGAATCTGCAGCGCGATCGCAACTACGCCCGGTGGATCGAGTACTTCTTCAGCGCATCGCTCATGATGGTGCTGATCGCCATGCTGCCGGGGATCACCGATGTGGCCGCCCTACTTGCCATCTTCTTCGTCAACGGCGCCATGATTCTGTTTGGCCTGATCATGGAGCACTACGAGACGCCTGGCCGCGCCAATTGGCTCACTTTCTGGCTGGGCTCGATCATGGGCTTGGTGCCGTGGGTCGCGGTGGGTATCTACTTATGGAGCCCAACGACCGAGGCGAACCCGCCCGCCTTCGTCTACGGCATCTTCTTCTCGATATTCATCTTCTTCAACGTCTTCGCGGTTAACATGGCATTGCAGTATCTGCGCGTCGGCCCGTGGCGGAATTACTTCTTCGGTGAGGCATTCTACGTGCTGCTGAGCCTGGTGGCGAAATCGGCGCTGGCATGGCAGGTATTCGCAGGCACTTTGGTTCCCGAATAAGCCGTCCCTGCGTGGAGCATCCAATGCGAGCCTTGGTGAAGTCGATAGGGGTCTTGTGGCTCACGGTCCTCTCATCGCTAGCCACCCGTTTAGTTCGGCAACCGCGACGCGTGTTATGGCGGTGACGGCAACGACGTGCTGTCCGGTGGCCACGGCAACGACGTCCTCTATGGTGACGAGGGCAACGACACCCTCTGCGGCGGCGAGGGGGATGATGCCCTTTATGGGGGCAACGGCGACGACGACCTGCACGGCGAGCAGGGCAACGATAAGCTGTCCGGTGGTGCGGGCAACGACCTGCTAACAGGCGGCGCGGGAAACGACCACCTTAACGGCAACCAGGGCGACGACACGATGTCTGGCGACGACGGCGACGACGTGCTCGACGGCGACGACGGTATCGACTCCGCGGATGGCGGCGCTGGCGCCGACAAGGCCTAAGAGAGCGAGGTCGTGGTCAACGTCCCGTAGCCTGCCCGATTTGCTGGAACCACTGCGCGTTGAGCCCCCGAGCCATTTGCTCGGGGGCTCTTCACTATCTGGTGTTCATGGTGGAGATGGGGGAGAGTCGAACTCCCCGTCCAAGAGATATCCAGCGAGGATGTGCTACAGGCTTGTCCGGCGTTTTGTCGTACGGTCGCGACGTGCACCGGCGAACTTCGCGACCGACTGCCGCTGATCTTACGCAGCCCGTAGCGGCGTCGCGGCTGCGGCACCCCGGCTATATTGTCCCGCGCCTCCCGTCGGGGTGGAGAAACGCGGGATGGTCACCTTTCTTTAGGCGGCCAGAGCAACTTGCTTGTTGCCAGTTACTGTTTCGCCACTTGTTTAGCGAGGGAGTGACGACCTCGGCCTGCAATCCAGCTGAACCGTCCCCTGTCGAAACCACGCATCCCCATGTCCGTCCGCTCCATTATCGCACGCCGACGCTTTTCCCGCCAAAACGCCTGGGGAGGCGGGGCGTCCCGCATGTCTCCGCCCGCTAAACGCGACCTTACCCGGACGGATGATGGAACGAGCGCGGTCCACCGCTACGCTGAGGGAACCGGTCTCTCCGGCGCGGGGCGGGTGGTGGGGCCTGGAGGCCCGTTTTCTCCTGTGTCTAGAGAAGCAACCAACGACATCGCTTATTCCAGCCCGCAAATCGTGTCCGCCGCCGGCCAAGCACGCGCCGTGGCGCAGTCGCGGGCATTCCGCTTGGGCGTGCTGCCGCTGGCGCTTGCGCTCTCCATCGGCATGTTCATCCGGCTCTCGTTCATCCTCGGGGCAGGGTTTCCCCTCAATGACGGCGGCATGTTCTACGCCATGGCCCAAGACGTGCAACGGGCCCACTACCTGCTGCCGGCTTACACCTCCTATAACCAGGAGAACATACCGTTCGCGTACCCACCGCTCGGCTTCTACCTCGCCGCCTTGGCCGACGACCTCACGCCGTTCGACATGCTCCAGGTGTTTCGCTTCTTGCCGTTCGCGCTGAACGTCGCGACCATCGGGGCGGTCTTCCTCCTCGCGCGCGCAATGCTCGGCCCGGGGCGCGCGGCCGGTATTGCCGCTGTCGCGTACGCCGTCGTGCCACGCTCGTTCACCTGGCTCATCGTCGGCGGGGGCGTCACCCGCTCGCTAGGCTTCCTGCTAGCCGTGATCGCCACCTACGGCATGTACCGTTACCTCGCCCGGGGCGGCCGCCGCCTGCTGGCGCTCGGCACCGTGGCCGGCGGCCTATCGATGCTGTCACACCCCGATGTCGGTGTGCTGACGGCGGTCACGTTCCTCCTGCTGTTCCTATGCTGGGGGCGCTCACGTCGAGGGGTGGTCGGGCTCGCCGCCGCGTCCGCCGGCATCGGGCTCATCGTGGCTCCATGGCTGCTCACCGTGCTCGCCCGGCACGGCTGGGACCCGTTACAGTCGGCGATGGGCACGGGTGAGCACGAGACGGTTGGGTCGGTGCTCCGGCGCCTGGTGCTATTCCAGTTCACCGAGGAGCGTTATGGACCGCTCATCGGGTTCTTGGGCATGTTTGGCGTTTTCGTGGCCGTCGCCCGGGGGCTGCTGTTCCTGCCCGCGTGGCTGCTGGTGATGTTCCTGGTGGTGCCGCGAAGCGCCGCCAGCTACGCCGCCGTGCCGATGGCACTGCTCATCGGACTGCTCTTCGCCCATGCCCTGCTGCCGGGAATCAGCCGCGCATTCGTCCTGGCGGTCCAGCCGTCGAACCACTTGCAACCGCCGCCGGGCCGCATTACCCGCTTGTGGAGCAGGCTCTCCATGCGGACATGGGCGCCCCGGGCCGCCGCCGCGCTGCTCGTCGCCTACACGCTCGTCTTCGGCGCCATGAACGGCCTGCACGCCAACGAGCACGTATTGACGGCGGTTGCGCCGGCGGACCGCGATACGATGCGCTGGATCGACGAAAACATGCCCGAGGGCACCACATGGGCGGTGGTGAGCTATGCCCCGTGGGCCATCGACCGCGCGGGCGAGTGGTTCCCGGTGATCGCGAGACGCGAGAGCGTCGCGACGGTGCAGGGAACGGAGTGGCTCGGCGCCGAGCATTTTCATCAAATGGTGATCAACCACGACTACCTGGCGGCCTGCGCGGCCCACGACCTCGGCTGCGTCGATGGCTGGAAGGCCTACACCGGCGCGCAGTTCGATTACCTTTACTTGACGTCCGGCTGCTGCAGTCCACAGCTAGTCGAATCGCTAATGCGCTCCCCGGATTATGTCATGGTGCGGATGGTGAATGGGGCGAGCATCTGGCGCGCGGGAGCGTCGGCGCGGAGCGGTCTGCCAAACTGACGCCACTTTCGGCTCCCGGCACGATGGCGCGGCGCGTATCATCACGCGCAAGGCAGCCTGCCACCGCGCCGCCAGTGCTTCGAACCGCTGGGAGGAGCCAATGTACATCACCTATGCCACGATACCCGTGCCCTCGGAACGGACGCACCAGGTCGAGGCCTTCCTGCAACGCTACTTGGCCCAGGTCGGCAAGCTGCCCGGCGTGCGCGCCGTGTATCACCACTTCAGGCCGGACAAGGGCGACGAGATGACCTTGATCGTGTGGGAGTCCGAGGCGGATGCGCGCCGTTACCAGGACAGCGACCTGCTCCGCGGCGCCGGCCGCTACGCCAAGGCCCTTGGGCTGGGAAACGCCCGACGCGAGGGCTATGACCTGCCGTTCGCGCATCCGTAGCGGCGGCCGGTTCAGCCGCGTTGACGCAGCGCCCGCGCGATCTCACGGCTCGTGTCCCGCTCCATGATGGCCCGGCGCTTATCGTACTGCTTCCTGCCCTTCGCCAAGGCGAGCTCCACCTTCGCGTGATGCCCCTTGAAATACACGCGCAGCGGCACGATGGTGAGGCCCTGTTGGGCGGCCACCAGGCTCAACTTGGCGATCTGCTGGCGGTGCAGCAGCAGCTTGCGCGACCGGGTAGGGTCGTGGTTCCATGGCCCGCCGCTCTCCCACGGCGAGATGTGCAAGCCGTGCAGCATCATTTCCCCGTCGCGCGTCTGCGCGTATGCGTCGCGTATGTTCACGCGCGACGCCCGCACCGACTTGATCTCGGTGCCGGTGAGCACGATTCCAGCCTCGACCCGCTCCAGCAGGTCGTAATCGTGGAATGCCTTACGGTTTTCCGCGACCACTCGGATGCGCTCCTCGGGCTTCGCCGGGGCGGAGGCCTGCTTCGCCTTCGATTTGCCTCGCTTGGATGTCGTCATTGGCTGCTCAGCCGCTGCTTCAACACCGCGACGCCTCGATCGAGCGTCGCGTCGCGTTCCGGCGGCCGCGATGGCTCGGGCTCCAACGTGCACAGGCGCTCCAGCGCATCGGCCAGGCTCGCGCTGCCGGAAAACTGACCGCGCACCTCGTCATAGGTCTCGCACAGGTCTTGCGTCCGCTGACTGAGCCGGACCGCGCTGTTCACTGAGAGATTCTCGCCGCTCTGCACGTCCGGCTCCAGGCCCTTCCCCTCGATCGCTCGACCGTCCGGCGAGAACCAGCGCGCGCTCGTCACCTCCAAACCACCACCGTTGGACAGCGGGATGAGCAGGTTGACGCTGCCCTTGCCAAACGTGCGCGTGCCCACCACCGTCGCCCGGTCGTGGTCCTGCAGCGCCCCGGTAACGATCTCGGCGGCGCTCGCGGTGAAGCTATTCACGAGCACCACCATCGGCAGGTCGTAGGCGACGCCGTCGCCTCGGACGTCGTACGCGGTCTCCTCGCCGTTGCCGTCCATCCAATTCAGCACGCGGCCGCCGGGTATGAATTGGCTGGTGACGCCGACCGCGGAGTCAACCAGGCCGCCGGTGTTATTGCGGAGGTCGAGCACCAGCGCCGTGGCGCCCTGGTCCCGCAGGGCCGTCAGCGCGTCGCGCGTTTCCTGTGCCGTCGGCGCATAGAAGGCGGCAATTCGCACGTAGCCGATACCAGGCTCAGCCATGTAATACGTCACTGAAACGTTCGGTATAGTGTCGCGAGTGATCGTCAAATCGAACGGGTTCGGGTTACCGACCCGCAAGAAGCGCACCGTCACCTGGCTGCCCTTCGGCCCGCGAATGAGCGACACCGCCTCTTGAAGGCTCATGCCTTCCACGCTTTGGCCGTCGACCGCGGCGACGATGTCGCCGGGTTGCACGCCGGCGCTCATCGCCGGGGAGTTGGGCAGCGGCGCCAGGATCATGATGTTGCCGTCCCGAACGGTGACCTCGGCGCCGATGCCTTCCAGTTGGTTGGCGTCCTCGCCATTGAACCGGTCCTGGCTGGCCTTGAACTGCTCCGGGGGTAGGTAGGCGGTGTAGGGGTCGTCGAGCTGTTCCAGCATGCCGCGTATCGCGGCGGTGGTGAGTTGCTCCCGCGAGACCTTGTCCTGCTCGACATAATACTGGTCGAGCGCGCGAAGCACCTCCTCCACGGCCTCGGCGATCGTCGGCTCGGACGCCTGGCGTTGGAGCGTGCAGCCGGCGGCGAGCATCAGTGCCAGCACCGACAGCACGATGAGGGCTATGCCAGCTCGTTTGGAGCCCATGGGTTCACTTCGCTTCTAGGCTAAAGCCCCCGGGCCGAGCGATGGCCCGGCCCGCGACGCCGTTTGGGTGGTCGTGGAGCCATTCTAGCACGGCCGCCACGGGCCACCCCTGCGCCTATGCCGCCATCGCCGAGCGACGTGCCGCGCCCGGGCGTCCATTGCATTATGTAAAGTGTAAGGGAGTCCGGTCCGAACGGACGAGTCGCGCGGCTCCCGTTATGCCGGGACGCCAGCAGGTGCCGCGTCGGTCCCACTTTGCCACCTCGGCCGAGCCGGCCGCGAGTCGCGCGGACACCCGCCCACTAAAGGTTTCCCACAGTCAGCGGGAGCGAGTCGCGGCAGCGGCGCGGGCGATAGGGCAGCCGTGCCGTCGGATGGCCGTGGTGCGACGAACGGCTGCCGGAGGCCATGCTTGGGCGACGCGGTGGAGCGGCCGGCGTCAGCCGACGATGTCGGTTACAGTTTACATAACAATAATAGGACGAAGTAAGCTCCAGAGACCCGAAAGCGGCCGTCGCGCGAAAAGGGCCCTCACGAGACGAGGGGTGACCTAGACCCATGGGCACGGTCGTTTTTGATGGTCTTTTTGAACGACGGTGTCCGTGCCTTGCACGCCACCCCTCCTTGGCGCCACGCTCCGCAGACCCGGCCCCGGCTCGATGGCTCACGCTGGACGCGCGGCCAGCCGTCGGCGGCGAGCATTGCAGGCATGGCACGGCGGCAGGCCCGACCGAGCACCTGAGCGCCCATGGGTCGCCGGCCATGGCCCGCCGCGCCAAGGCAAACGTTCGCCCGGCACGCGCTCGCGCCGCCGAGATCGCGGCCCGGCCTGGGGTCGGAGTGGAGTCGCGGCGTGGATCATGGCGCCCGTGACCGGTTCGATTCAACCGGCAACGGCGGGGGGCCACCGCGACCGCGCTGTCGCCGAGCAGCGGTGGCCTGCGTTATGTAAAGTAGCGCTACCGCTTGAGGATGTAGCCGAGGCCGTCGTTCGCGCGGTCCAGCCCGGCGACGTAGACGAACTCGCCGGCGTCGGAGCTTTTGCTGGCCGCCAGCGCATCGAAATCGAGGTCGACGGTGATGCCGCCCTCACACATGACCGACACGACATCCTCGTGCCGCTTCACCACCCGCAACGGTCGTGTCTCGAAGACGTTGCTAGGCCCAACCTGCAACGTGAGCAGCGGAGTCAGCCCCTTCAGTGCGTTGAGGCCCACCGCCCCTTTCGCCTGCGCGCCATCGTAGATGTGAAACCCCGACGACTCGCAAGAAAAGAGCGGCTTTTCGGGCAGGTTGAAAAGGTCGTCTGTCATGGGCGGGCTCTTCCTAGGGAATGTGCTGGAACGGTCACTGGCCCGGCGCTCGGCGGTTCGGGCTACCGTCGCCGGGCTGCGACGCTCGCCGACGGTGCTTGGAAACTACCACTCGCCGCGCGCCCATTGCTAGGTGCTTTCCCTGCCGCTTCGAGCGAGTTGCCGATCGCTTGCAGCAACTCCGGCAGCCCCCGGCCGGTCAGCGTGGACGTGAGCACCGCCACCACGCCGGGCTCGGCGTGCACCGGCATCGTGACCTCGTTGGGGTCCAGCATGTCGGCCTTGTTCAGCGCCAGCACGCGGGGAGTCGACTCCACGCCCAGCTCCCGCAGAATGCCGTTCACCACCTCGACGTGCTCCGGCGCGTTCGGATGCGAAATGTCCATCACGTGCAGTAGGAGGTCGGCCGACTCCAGTTCCTCCAGCGTCGCGCGGAAGGCGGCGACCAGCCCGGTCGGCAGTTTCTGGATGAAGCCCACGGTGTCGGTGACAAGCACGTTGGCGCCATTCGGCAGCCGCACCCGCCGCGTCACCGGGTCGAGCGTGGAGAACAGCTGGTCGCGGGCGACGACGCCGGCGCTCGACAGCGCGTTCAGCATGCTGCTCTTGCCCGCGTTCGTGTAGCCGACCAGCGAGATGACCGGCACGCCGGAGCGTTGCCGCTGCTTGCGGTATTGCGATCGGTGCTGGCGGACGTTCTCCAGCTCCTTTTTCAGCGATTGGATGCGTCGCTCGACCAGCCGCCTGTCGGTTTCCAGCTGCGATTCGCCAGGGCCGCGGGTGCCGATGCCACCGCCGAGGCGCTCCAGGTGGCTCCACTGTCCGCCGAGCCGCGGAAGCAGGTACTCGGCCTGCGCCAACTCCAGCTGCGAGCGGCCCTCGCGCGTGCTGGCGTGGCGCGCGAACACGTCCAAGATGAGGGCCGTGCGGTCGATGACCTTCACCTGCTCCTTGAACGCCGCTTCCAGGTTGCGCCGCTGGGTGGGGGTCAGCTCATCGTCGCAGATGATGGTGTCGAAGCGCGCCGCCTCGCGGAGCAGCGCGATCTCCTCAAGCTTGCCCTTGCCGAGGTAAGTGTGCGTGCGCCGCTCCAAGTGCTGCGTGACGGTGCCCACCACCTCGGCGCCGGCTGTGGCCGCCAGCTGCCCCAGCTCCTGCAGCGAATCGTCCAGCCGCCAGGGGTTTCGCTGGCCCTTGATGTCCACGCCCACGAGCAACGCCTGCTCGGGCCGTGCGTGGGTGTCGACTGGGGCGCGGTGTGGCTTCGCTATGGCTGCTTCCGTTCCTGCATATGATCTCCCACCATTATCGCGCAGGCGGTGCGGCAGGTATACGCCAGCCCTGCAACCGCTTCAGCCCCTCCTCGACGCGCGCGTCGGGCGTGGTGAGCGACAGCCGCACGTAGCCCTCGCCGTGCGCCCCGTAGCCACGGCCTGGCGTGACGACCACGCCGTGCTTGTCGAGCAGCTCAGCGGCGAGCGCCGCCGACGTCCAGCCCTCGGGGCACTTGGCCCAGACGTAGAGGCCGGCCTTCGGCGAGTTCACCGTCAGACCCATGTCGCGCAGGACAGAGACGACGCGGTCGCGGCGCTTGCGATAGATCTCGTTATTGGCCGCGACCCACTCGTCGCTCGTCTTGCTCAACGCCTCGATCGCCATGTATTGGATGGCCTGGGGAATGCCGGAGTCGAGGTTCGACTTCACCCGCGTGAGCGCCTCGATCAGCTTCGCGTTGCCGACGGCCATGCCGAAGCGCCATCCGGTCATGTTGTAGGTCTTCGACACCGAATGGAACTCGATGCCCACGTCGATGGCGCCCGGCGTCTGCAAGAAGCTCGGCGCGCGGTAGCCGTCGAACGTCACCTCGGAGTACGGCGCGTCGTGGCACACGGCAAGGTCGTGCTTCTTGGCGAAGGCGACGACATCCTTGAAGAACGCCTCGGTCGCGAGGCCGCCGGTCGGGTTGTTCGGGTAGTTGATCCACAGCACCTTCGCCCGCTTGGCGATGGACTCCGGAATGCCCGCCAGGTCCGGCAGGAAGCCCCTGCTCTGCTCGAGCGCGACGAAGTGGCACTCGCCGCCCGCGAACCAGGTGCCCACCGAGTAGACGGGATAGCCGGGGTCGGGCACGATGGCGACGTCGCCGGGGTCGATTAGACACAGCGCCACGTGGCCGATGCCCTCCTTGGCGCCGATGAGCGGCACGACCTCCTTGTTCGGGTCGAGCTCCACCTGGAAGCGGCGCTTGTACCAGTCGGCGATCGCCTTGCGCGTCTCCGGCAGGCCGTCACTCTCCGGGTAGCGGTGGTTGGGCGGGTCCTGCGCCGTGCGCGTCAGCTCGTCGATGATGTGCCGCGGCGTCGGGATGTCGGGGTCGCCGATGCCGAACGATATGACGTCGACGCCCTGCTTGCGCTTCTCCTGGATCTTGCGGCTGATCTCGAAGAAAAGGTACGGCGGGATCTTGTCGAGGCGTGAGGCGAGTTCCAAGGCATGCTCCTGCTTGATATGAGTGGGTCGCGCGCGACCTATGGCGCCGCGACTTCGCCGGTGAAGACCTCGACAACCGGGCCTTCCATGTAGATCGGGCCGCCGCCCGGCCACGTGATCTGCAGCTCGCCGCCCGGCACCTCGACGGTCACGTCGCTCTCCACCATGCCGTGCAGCCGCGCGGCGACGACCATGGCGCAGGCGCCGGTGCCGCAGGCCAACGTCTGGCCGGCTCCGCGCTCCCACGTCCGGGTCACCATGCGGCGCTTGTCCACGAGGTTCGCGACGTGGAAGTTCACGCGGCGCGGAAACGCCGGATGGTGCTCCATCGGCGGGCCGAGGCGCTCGAGGTCGACATCCTTGACCGGCGTGTCCAGGAAGGCGACGGCGTGCGGGTTGCCCATCGACACGGCGGTGACGACGAACCGCGTGCCGTCCACCGTGATGGGCGCGTCGAATATCAGCTCGTCGGGGCTGATGCCGAGGCCGCGCACCAGCGACTTGTTCAGCCTCGCGTGGTCGCTCGGCCCCGCCTTCGACTGGTCAGCGGGCACGTATGGCGCGCGCAGTATCGGCGCGCCCATGTCCACCTTCGCCCGCGTGATGACGCCGTTCTCGTAGCACGGCACGATGGTGAGGATGCCCGCGCCGGTCTCCACTTTGAGCCCCGCCTCCCCTGCCCTGGCGAGGTCGCGCTCCAGCACGAACTTCGTGAAGCAGCGAATGCCGTTGCCGCACATCTCCGACTCGGAGCCGTCGGGGTTGAACATCCGCATCCGCACGTCGGCCTTCTCGGACGGCGTCACGACGATCAGTCCGTCCGAGCCGACGCCGAAGTGCCGGTCGGACACCTTCGTGGACAGCGCCGGCCAGTCGTATTCCTCGCGGAGGCCGTTCACCAGCACGTAGTCGTTGCCCGCGCCATGCAGTTTCGAGAACGGGATGCCCATGCCACAACCCACCATGCGAAATGTTGGGGGGATTGTAGCAAGAGACGGCCGGGTTCGCCTGTCGCGACAATGAACTCGGTGTCGTACCCTTGGCCCCGACGCTAACGATGCCCCACGGGAGACCGCATGAAGCTGCCGCGGCTGTGTTCCCGGCGAACGCTCGTCCTATCGCTCGCCGCGCTGCTCGCCGTCGTTGCCGCCACGATGGCGATTTGGGCCGCGATCGCCGGCCCGGTGACGGTCTACCGCGTCGCCCGCCATGGCGACACGCAAATCGACGACTTCAAGCACTATCCCGCGCGGCCCCTCGCGGCCAGCGATGCGCCCTTCCGGTTCGCCGACGCCACCGCTCAAGGCCGCGTGCCGGCCACGGAGACCTCACGCGACGGGCAACCCATCGCGCTCGGCGACTTCCTGCTCCGCAACGACACCATCGCATTCGTGGTCGTGAAGGGCGACGCGCTCGCATTCGAGGCGTATTACCAGGGCCACGAGGCGTCATCGCTGTCGCAAGTATTCTCCGTCTCGAAATCGGTCACCTCGGTGCTGATCGGAGCGGCGCTCCAAGATGGGCTCATCCGGTCCGTCGACCAGCCCATCACCGATTTCGTGCCAGAGTTGGCGGCGAATGGTTTCGACCGCGTTACCCTGCGCCACCTGCTCACGATGACTTCGGGATCGAGCTACATCGAAGACGACAACCCCTTCGGCATCCACGTCATTCTCAACTACATCCCTGACATCGAAGGCGAGATTCTTGGCTTCCGTGTCGTCGACGAGCCCGGCACGATCTGGCGCTACACATCGGGTGACAATGCCCTGCTCGCGCTGGCGCTGCGGCGGGCCCCTCGGCGATAAGACGATCACGCGGTACATGCAAGAGCGGCTGTGGAGTCCGCTCGGCATGGAGAGCGATGGTGTGTGGTCGCTCGATCGAGATGGCGACGGCCGCAAGAAGACGTGGTGCTGCCTCGCCGCCACCGCGCGCGACCTCGCCAGGATTGGGCGGCTCTACCTGCGCGAAGGAGACTGGGACGGCCACCGCATCGTGCCGGCGAACTGGGTGCATGCCTCGACGCGGCGCGACGGCGTGCCAACTGCCGACTGGCCTGCCGACTACGCGGGCATCGGCCTGGAGAACTACGGCTATCAATGATGGATCGGCTCGAAGGCTGAGGGCGACTACCTGGCGACCGGCAAGAACGGACAATACATCTACGTCAATCCCGCCGTCGACACCGTCATCGTCCGCCTCGGTTGGAGCGCGGGCGAGTTGCCGACGAGCCGCTGGCTGTCGCTGTTCCGCCATCTGGCGACCGCGACGGAGTGAACGACGGCGCCATCTGGCCGTCATGGCAGGCGTGGCGATGCACCGCTCGCCGCGGCTCGCGCCAGCTCCCGACTGGTCTCCACCCACTCGATCCGCTCATCGTCGCGTCGGAACCAGGTGTGCTGGCGCCGAGCGAGGCTGTGCGTGGCGATCTTCGTGCGACGGACGGCCTCGTCGAGGGTCAGATCGCCGCGCAGGTGGGCGGCCAGCTCGCGATAGCCCGCGCTCGACATCGACGGCAGTTTCGAACCGTAACCCATCCCGAGCAGGCGCCGTACCTCGTCGAGGAAGCCCGTCGCCATCATCGCGTCCACGCGCGCGTCGATGCGGGCATACAGCTCCCCGCGCGGCACCCACATGCCGTGGATGCGCGGCGTAAAAGGTGGCGGCACCTTGCGCCGCTGCGCCGAGAACCGCTTCCCCGTGACGTGCCACACCTCCAACGCGCGGATCACCCGCCGCACGTTCCGTCCGTCGATCGAGGCCGCGGCCTCGGCATCCACCGCGCGCAGGCGCTCGTGCAACCGCTGCCAGCCGTGCGCCGCAGCCTCGCCCTCCAGCTCGGCGCGGAAGGCCGCGTCCGGCGGCACCACGGGCACTGTCCAACCCTCGGCCAGCCCCCACACATACTGCCCCGTGCCGCCGACCACCACCGGCGTCTTGCCCCTGCCCGCGATGTCGGCGATGACACCGCGCGCCTGCTCGAGAAACGTGGCGAGGCTGTAGCTCTCGTCCGGGTCCACGATGTCGATGAGGTGGTGCGGCACGGCTGCACGCTGCGCCGCGGTCGGCTTCGCCGTGCCGATGTCCATGCGCCGGTACACCTGCCGGCTGTCTGCGTTAACGATCTCGACCGGCACGCGCTCGGCGAGGTCCAGCGACGCGGCCGTCTTGCCGGAGGCTGTGGCGCCGACGATGAAGATGACCGTGGGCGATGTCATGGAAAGTAGGTTAGCAGGGCGCGGGGCGCATCCCCGACGCGCTATCGCCGTGCCGCCGCGATCTCTTGCGCGATCTTGGTGAAGTCCGGCGCCTTGAGGCTCGCGCCGCCCACGAGGGCGCCGTCCACGTCGCGCTGCGCCGCGAAGCCCGCGATGTTGTCTGGCGTGACGCTGCCGCCGTACAGCAGCGGTATGTCGCGCGACGCGGCCAGGCTCGACAGCATCGCCAAGGTGGCACGGATGGCGCCCATCATGTCCTGCGCGATCTCCGGCGTGGCCGCGCGCCCCGTGCCAATCGCCCACATCGGCTCGTAGGCGACCACGAGCCGCGCGAAGTCGCCCGGCTCCAGCCGCGCAAGGCCCGCCCGCAGCTGCCGCTCGACCACCGCCATCGCCTGCCCAGCCTCGCGCTCCGCCAGCGTCTCGCCGACGCAGAGGATGGGCGTGAGGTTGAACCGCAACGCCGCGCGCACCTTGTCGTTGATGAACGCGTCGTGCTCACCCAAGATGTGCCGCCGCTCGGAGTGGCCCACGATGACGTGACTCGCGATGCCGGCCAGCATCGTGCCCGAAACCTCCCCCGTGAACGCGCCCTTCGCCTCCGGGTGCATGTTCTGCGCGCCCACCTGCACCGGCGATCCTCGCAACGTCTCGGCGACGGCGGGCAGCGAGATGAACGGCGGGCACACCACGCGCATCACGCCATCCACCGGGGCCAGCGACTCGCGCAGCTCACGCGCTAGGGCCACGGCCTCGGGCAAGGTCGTGTTCATCTTCCAGTTGCCAGCGGCAATGAGCGTCGGCATCGCGACCGCCTGATGTCGAATGCGTTGGGGCGAACCGCCTACGGGCCGAACTTCGCCAGCTTGCCGGCGTGCGACAACGCCTGCAGCATGATGTATTTCGCCTCGAACGTGCCGAGCGAGCCGTTCCGCATCGAGCGCTCGTTGAAGCGGTCGACGCCCTCGCCAAGCGTCCACTGCGACCGCAGCAGCACGGGCACCGGGTGCCACGAATGCGCCGCGTAAATCGAGGGCGTGGCGTGGTCGCCGCAGATCACCAGCACGTCGGGCTTCATGTCCAGCAATGCCGGAATAAAGGCGTCCAGCGCCTCCAGCGCGCGCTTCTTCTTCTCGAAGTCGCCGTCTTCCCCAGCCGCGTCCGCGGGCTTGTAGTGCAGGTAGAAGTAGTCGTGCTCCGCCCAATGCTCCTTGAGCGTCGCGACCTCGGCCGCGAAGTCGGTGCCCGTCGGAATGACCTTCATGCCGATGATGCGCGCCAAGCCACGATACATGGGGTACGCGGCGATGGCCGCCGGGTTCAGCTGGTACGACGGCCCGAATCCGGGGAGTTGCGGCAGCTCCGACCATCCGCGCAGCAGCATCTGATTCGCCGGCGCATCGTTCTTCAGCACCTCGGCCGCCTGGGCCGCGAACGCGTTCACGGCGTTGGCCGTCTTCCGCGCGGCCAGCGTGCGCGCCTCGCGCGAATGCCCGTTCCCCTGCGCGTCGACGCCGGGAATATCCCGCACGTGCGGCTCCACTTGCAGCGGCGGCACCCCAAGCCTTTGGGGGTCCGTTTCCGTGATCTCCTCGCTCAGCCCCTCGCCGCGCAGTCGCAGCACGAAGCGGTAGTCCTTCACGTGCTTGACCGCGATCTCGACGCCGGGCACGGTGATCTTGTTCAGCTTCTCGGCCAGCGGCGCCGCCAGCTCCGACGAGATGCGCCCGGCGCGACGGTCGGTCAGGTTGCCCTGCGCGTCGACGGTGGCGAAGTTGCCGCGCGCGGCCACATCCCCCGGCAACAGCTCCATCTCGATGCCTATTGCCTCCAGCGCCCCGCGGCCGATCAGGTACTTCAAGGGCTCGTAGCCGAACAGCCCCAAGTGCCCCGGCCCGCTGCCCGGCGCGATGCCCGGCAACACGGGAGTGCTCAGGCCGCAGGCGCTCTCTTGCGCCAGCCGGTCCAGGTTGGGCACGCGGGCCGCCTCCAGTTCGCTTCGCCGAGACTGCCGTTGCGGCGCGCCGCCGAGCCCGTCCACCACGAGCATCAGTATCTTCGAGTCGCTCTTCTGTACCAGCTCCGACAGATACGGAAAGTCAATCACGCTTCACCCCTGCACGGCAGCCCCGCGACGCATGGACGGCGAGACGGCACGGTTTTCAGTCATTTGTCGTTGAGCGCGGCCACGCCGGGCAGCACCTTGCCCTCGAGGAACTCGAGGGACGCGCCGCCGCCGGTGGACACGTGCGTCATGCGGTCGGCCAGTCCCAAATGTTCCACGGCCTCGGCGGTCGATCCGCCGCCGATGATCGTCGTGCCAGACGAGGCGGCGATGGCCTCGGCCAACGCGCGCGTGCCCTCGTCGAACAGTGGCACCTCGAACACCCCCATCGGCCCGTTCCACACCACCGTCCGCATCGTCGAGAGCGCGCCGGAAAAATGAACGGCGGTCTGCGGCCCAATATCCAAAATCATCCAGCCATCGTCGACCTCGTCGACCCTGGCGACGTGCGATGGCGCGTTCTTCTCGATCTTTTGCGCGACCACGACGTCGACCGGCAGGTACAGCTTCGTGCCCCGGTCCTCCGCCTCCTCGATGATCTCGGCGCAGGCATCCACCAGGCTCTCCTCCACGAGCGAGGCGCCCACCTCATGGTCCTCGGCCTTCAGGAACGTCGCCGCCATGCCACCGCCGATGAACAGCGCATCGACATGGCCCACCAGCCGCTGCAACACCTTGAGCTTATCGCTGACCTTGGCCCCACCGAGAATCGCGCCCAGCGGCCGCTCCGGATTGTCGAGCACGCCGCCCAGCACGCGAATCTCCCTCTCCATCACGAAGCCGGCCACCGCCGGCAGATGGCGCGCCACGCCCTCGGTCGACGCATGCGCCCGGTGCGCCGTGCCGAACGCGTCGTTCACGTACACCGTGCCCAGCCGCGCCAGCGACTTGGCGAACGCCGGGTCGTTCCGCTCCTCGCCGGGATAGAACCGGATGTTCTCCAGCAGCAACACCTCGCCGGGCTTCAGCGCCTCCGCCCTTTCACGCGCCGCCGGCTCCACCGCCGCGTGGACGTAGGTGACCGGCGCCCCCAGCAGCGACGACAGCCGCTCGGCGATGGGGCCTAGCTCGGCCTCCTTCGACGGCTTCCCGCCGGGCCGGCCCAGGTGCGTGCAGAGCACCACGCCCGCGCCGTGCTCGCGCAGGTAGTTGATGGTGGGCACCGCCGCGCGAATGCGCGAGTCGTCCGAGATCCTCGTCGTCCCGCGCTCGAACGGCACATTGAAATCCACGCGGACCAGGGCTCGCTGGCCGCTCCAGTCGATGTCGCGAATCGTCTTCTTCGCCACGGTCACCCCTTCGTCAGCGTGTCGATGATCGCGTCCCACCGCTCGCGCGCTTGCGCGGAGACGCCCGCTCGATCCAACGAGGCCATCGCTTCGCGGGCGGTCGCCTCGGCTCGCTCCTGTGTGTAGTCGCGCGCGCCGATTTGGTCAAGTATCGCGCGCACCTTTCGCACGTCGTCCGGCTCCATCACGCGCTTGAAGTACACATCGCCCAACGCCCGCTTCTGCGCGATCGTGGCATGGTCCAGGGCGTACACCACGGGCAACAGCTTGCTCTTGTTCAGCACCCGGCCTGAGCGCCCATCGCCCTCGTGCCACAGCAGGGTCACGTCCTCGCGCATCTGCATCGCCGAGCCTGCCAGTTCGCCGAACCGCCACGCGGCCTGAATCTGCTCGTCCGTCGCTCCCGCCACGTAGGCTCCAAGCGCGATCGTGCCGCCGACCAGGGCGCCCCGCTTCGACGCCGCCATCCGCGCATACTGCGCCTCCGTCACATCGAGGCGCTCCTGATAGGTAAGGTCCATGAACTGGCCCTCGTAGTAGCGCAAGGCCGCGGCATCGAGCGCCACGACGGCGCCAAGCGTCCGCTCGGCCGCCAGCCCGGCCTCCTTCAGCCGGAACGCCGACAGCCGCGCCAGGGCGTGCAGCCCATCGCCCACGTTGATCGCCTGCGCGGGGCCCCACACCCACCACACGGCCGGACGGTGCTCCAAATGGTGCTCGCCCAGCTGCATCTCCTCATGGACGACGATCGACTGCGCGAGCAGCTCGGCGGCGGCGATGGCCGGACGCGCATCGGCCGGCGCGCCCCAGCTGGCCGCGGCCTCGGCGCACAGCGCGCCGTAAAAGCGGTCCGGCGGCGGGCCGATCTCCAGCTGGCCGTCCTTGTCCACCCAGCCAAGCTGGTACTGCATCATGCGGTACAGGGGCAGGCCCGACGACGCGGAGCGTTCCATCAACTCGCGCAACGCCGAATTGACCGCGCCTTGGTGGTCGAGCAGCTGGTCGGGCGTTCGCGCGCGGCCGGTCATGGGCATTGCTACGTTCCACCTCGCGCCGACCCCGCCACGTCGCACACCATCCGCAGCTGGTCGACCCCTATCGCTCCCAGCCGCACGACCCGCGCCGGCATTGTCGTCACATCGAGAATCGTCGAAGGCACCTTTTGGACGCAAGGCCCGCCATCCAAGATCAACGGGATGCTGTTGCCCAGCTGGCGCTCCACTTCCTGCGCCGTCGTCGGCTGCGGGCCGCCGTGCAGGTTCGCGCTCGTGCCCGTGATCGGCGCGCGTCCGCCGTTGACCAGCGCGCGGGGCGTCGGGTGCGCCGGCACGCGCACGGCCACGGTGTCGCCCCCCGAAACGATGAGCGGCACCGCTGGGTTCCGCCGCAACACCAACGTCAGCGAGCCCGGCCAGAACTGTTCCGCCAGGCGCAACGCCTCCGGCGGTATGTCCACCGCCACCAGCCCCAGCTGCGCCACCGACGCCACCAGAATGGGCAGTCCTTGCGTGGCGTCGCGTTGCTTGACGGCGAAGACTTTTCGCACCGCCGCCTCGTTGAAGATGCTGGCCCCAAGGCCGTAGAGCGTGTCGGTCGGGTACGCGACCACGTCTCCCCGCTGCAAGAGTTGAGCGGCAAGCGCGCGGTTGGAATCGCTGTCTGGCACGCAAGGCATGGCGATGGCTTCGTTATGAGGCGGAACGGGTTCGCGCCAGTATATCACCAGCGTTTCGCTTCGGGCCACCACCCTGGCGGCGAGCGCCATTCGCACAAGATATTGTAGTCCGCTCGCATCCACTCGCAAATGCTTGCCCGCGCTTGGGTGCTACACTATCCTTACTCCAACCACCTCATGGGCGAAGGCATCGCGCACTCCATGGCTACGAAGAAGTCCGCGGCCACGAAAACGAAGTCGCACCGGGTCGCCGCGACCGGCGATGTCGAGGTTTCGACGTATCTCGAAATCGCGCAACGCACCGAGGCCCAGCCCGTCAAGCCCGTGGCCCCGCCCGTCGCGACCGCCGAGGCCATTGCCGTGCTCGATTTCGGCTCGCAATACAGCCGCCTCATCGCCCGGCGCATCCGCGAGCAGCACGTCTACTGCGAGATACTTCCCCCCAACGCCACCAAGGACGCCGTCGCGAAGCTCAACCTCAAGGGCATCGTGCTTTCCGGCGGCCCCGCCAGCGTCTACGAGCCGGGCGCCCCCATGGCCCCGGGCTGGGTGTTCGACGCCGGCGTGCCGGTACTTGGCATCTGCTACGGCATGCAACTGCTGGCCCACCAGCTGGGCGGCGCCGTGGAGCCTGCCCGCCAGCGCGAATACGGCTTCTCGGTCATCCATCGCAACCCCGATTCCTCCGTCCTGTTCGACGGCCTCCAACCCGACGTGCCCGTGTGGATGAGTCACGGCGACCGCATTGACCGGCTGCCGCCGGGGTTCCGCGCCT
>VGZX01000013.1 GCA_016872415.1 SAR202 cluster bacterium
ATGGCGGACGCCCCCGCGACGCCCCCGGCGCTTGCGGTGCGCCGAGGCGGCGCTGCCGGGCTCGGCGTCGCCGGTCAGTGAAGCGGGCTGCTCAACGGAAGCATTCTCGAAGGGAGACGCCCCGAAATCGGCGTCGGACGGATCGGGCTTGCCCGAGGAGTCGGGCTGGTCGTGCTCTGTCCTCAAACGGTCCTCTAATGACCTCATCGCGAAGATGCGCTACCAGTTTAATGCCATCTACGCCGTGCCGTCCACGTATTTGGCGGTTGGGGCGACGCTGAATCGGTCGTAGCCATACGCCAGCGCCTCGACCGCCGCGCGCGCCGTATCGATCGAGGTGTAGCAGGGCATGCGCCGCTCGACGGCCGCGCGGCGTATCTCGAAGCCGTCCTTCAGCGACACGGCGACCTCGGCGATGGTGTTCACGACGCCATCCACGGTGCGGTCGACGACCACGCTGAGGGCGTTGGCAGCGGGTTCGCCGACGCGGTTCACCGGCGTCACCGGTATGCCGAGGCCGCTGACGAGCGCGGCGGTGCCGCTGGTCGCGTAGAGCCGGTAGCCGCGCTCGTGGAGCAGTTTGAGCCAGGGCACCGCCTCCGGCTTGTCGCGGTCGGCGATGGTCACGAGCAGCGAGCCCTTGGGCGGCAGCATGAGGTTCGCCGCCATGAGCGCCTTCGCCACGGCGGGCCGCAGCGCCTTGTCGATGCCCATGACCTCGCCGGTGGACTTCATCTCGGGGCCGAGGTAGGTGTCGACGCCGGGCAGCTTCTGCATCGAGAACACCGGCGCCTTCACCGCCACCAGCGGCTTCACCGGCTGGAGCCCGCCCTGGCGGCCCTGCTCGCGGAGCGTTTGGCCGCGCATGACATTCGTGGCGAGCTGCACCATCGGCACGTCGGTCACTTTCGAAATGAACGGCACCGTGCGGCTCGACCGTGGGTTGACCTCGATGATGTAGACCGACGATTTGAGATGGGAGCTGGGGTCGAACGTCGACGGGTCGCGGTAGAGGCTCTCGCTCATGATGACGTATTGGATGTTCATGAGGCCGCGCACGCCAAGCGCCAGGCCAATACGGGTCGTGTAGTCGACGATCATGTGCTGCTCCTCCTCCGTCAGCGTGGGCGCCGGATAGACGGCCATGGAGTCGCCGGAGTGGACTCCCGCCCGCTCGATGTGCTCCATGATGCCGGGGATGAGCACCTGCTCGCCGTCGCAGATGGCATCGACCTCCACCTCGCGGCCCTCGAAATACTTGTCCATAAGGATGGGCCGGCCCTGGCCCGCCTCGACGGCGCGGCTGAGGTAGCGGACGAGCTGCGTGGCGTTGTCGACGATCTCCATGGCGCGCCCGCCGAGCACGTAGCTGGGCCGCACCAGCAGCGGGAAGCCGATGCGCTGCGCGACGCTGAGGCCTTCCTCCAGCGATGTGACCGTGGCGCCGGGCGGCTGAGGGATGCCGAGGCGCTCCATGAGGTCGCCGAAGCGTTCGCGGTTCGATGCGATGTCGATGGCGTCGGCCGACGATCCCATGATGGGCAGGCCCGCCCGGCCGAGCGCCTGGCTGAGGTTGATGGCCGTTTGCCCGCCGAACTGCACCACGCTCGCGGGCGCGTCGCCGCCCGGCGGCGTCTCGTTGTCGATGATGTCGCGCACCGCCTCCTCGTCCAGCGGCTCGAAGTAGAGGCGGTCGCTGCTGTCGAAGTCGGTGCTCACGGTTTCCGGGTTGGAGTTGACCATGATGCTGTGAACGCCAGAGTCGCGCAGGGCCCACGCCGCGTGCACCGAGCAGTAATCGAACTCGATGCCCTGGCCGATGCGGATGGGCCCGCTGCCGATGACGACGGCGCGCGGTGCGGGCAGGGGCGAGGCCTCGTTCTCTTGCTCGTAGCAGCTGTAGAAGTAGGGCGTGACCGCCTCGAACTCGGCGGCGCAGGTGTCCACCATCTTGTAGACCGGACGGATGCCGGCCTCGATGCGCTGCTGGCGCACCTGCTCGGGCAGGCGGTCGGCGAGTGTGCCGATCACCTCGTCGGAGAAGCCGAGACGCTTCGCCTCCCACAACAGGTCGGAGGTAAGCTCTTGGCCGAGCAGGCGGCGCTCCATGTCGACGATGTGCTGGAGGCCTTGGACGAACCACGGATCGACCATGGTGATCTTGCACAGGTCGTTGACGCCGACGCCGCGCCGGAGCGCCGCGAGCATGACCCACAGGCGCAGGTCGGTGGGGTTCAGCGGCAGCCCCTCGACGCCCCTGGCGGCGCCTTGCTTCCACTCCGGGTCTTGCCAGAGGATGGAGCGGCCGCCCATTTCCAGCGAGCGGACGGCCTTCTGCAGCGCGGCGACGTAGGAACGGTCGATTGCCATTACCTCGCCGGTGGCCTTCATCTGCGTGCCGATGACGCGGTCGCCGGTGGCGAACTTGTCGAACGGCCAGCGTGGGATCTTGATGACGCAATAGTCGATGGCGGGCTCGAACGCCGCCTTCGTCTTCTTGGTGACGGCGTTGGGTATCTCGTCGAGGGTGCGGCCGACGGCGATTTTGGCGGCGACGCGGGCGATGGGGTAGCCCGTGGCCTTCGAGGCGAGGGCCGAGGAGCGGCTGACGCGCGGGTTCACCTCGATGACGTAATACTGCATGGGGGCGGGCGCGCCGCCGGGCAGGGCCTCGCCGACGATGGGGTGGGGCGAGAGCGCGAACTGCACGTTGCAGCCGCCCTGGATGCCCAGCGACCGGATGATCTTGATGCTGGCCGAGCGCAGCATCTGGTATTCCTTGTCGGAGAGCGTCTGCGTCGGGGCGATGACGATGCTGTCGCCGGTGTGGACGCCCATGGGGTCGAAGTTTTCCATGGTGCAGATGATGATGCAGTTGTCGGCCGCGTCGCGCATCACCTCCACCTCGATCTCCTTCCAGCCCAGCAGCGAGCGCTCGACGAGGATCTGGTGAATGGGGCTGGCGGCGAGGCCGGTGCGGGCGACCTCCTCCAGCTCGGCCATGGTTTTCGCGAAGCCGCCGCCGGTGCCGCCCAGGGTGTAGGCGGGGCGGACGACCAGCGGCAACCCCAGCGCGCGGCCGACTGCAAGGGCCTCGTCCACCGAGTGGACGATTTCGCTGGGCGGCGTGGGCTCGCCGATGGCGGAGAGCATGTCACGGAACAGCTCGCGGTCCTCGGCCTTGGCGATGGTTTCGGGCGAAGTGCCGAGGAGCCGCACGCCATGGCGCTCCAGCACGCCCGCGCGGTGCAGGTCCATCGCCAGGTTCAGGCCGGTCTGCCCGCCGAGGGTCGGCAGCAGGCCGTCAGGCTTCTCCCTCGCGATGATGCGCTCGACCACATCGACGGTGAGCGGCTCGATGTAGACGAAGTCGGCCACGTCCTCGTCGGTCATGATCGTCGCGGGGTTCGAGTTGACGAGGACAGTGGTGATGCCTTCCTCGCGCAGCGAGCGGCAGGCCTGGGTGCCGGCGTAGTCAAACTCCGCCGCCTGACCGATGACGATGGGTCCGCTGCCAATGACGAGGACCTTGCGGGGCTTTTCGTGAGTGGTCATGCGTTAATCTTTAGAACGAAAGCATTCGTAGCCGACGGACAATCTCAGGCCCTTGGCTTCCGTGTCCACCATGGCCGCCCCACGTTGAAGGATGGGAAACTCGAAGCACGGCGACGCCAGCAGGTGCGAGCCAGCTCGCGGTTGCCTTGTGTACAGGAGTGCCGAGGGGAGAACCACGCGGGGACGGCAAAAGGATACCTCTCTATCCAACACCCCGTTGTTCACGGACCTCTCGCTTGCCTTTCCATCGACTCTACCTGTCCCACCAGGCTCGGCATTGACACATGCGGTCATCAGTTGGCTCCACGGGTTTCGGAGGCCCATAAACACTGCTGGCGGATACTCATGCAGCAACCTCCACGAAGGACTACATTGACTTCCTAGCTCCTTGGAGCACTTCGGTAACGACGATTCCAATTGCCAGCCCCTCCTTGGTTTCAAGGAGCCTTCTCACTTCCTCGGCGATTTCGTTTTGTGGTTCTCGGAGGAACCTCACCAGAACGCTCGTGTCCAGAATCACCATGAAGAAGCTCCAGATTTGTGACTTTCGATTTTCCTGGACTCTTTGCTCACGTCGTCGATCTCTATATGCCCCGACAGTGCGATCAAGCCCTGCACGGCAGCTCGGTAGAGGTACTCTCGCAGTGCCTTTTCAACAGCCTTGCTCTTATTCGTCTCGCCCGTGAAGTAGAGCACGTCGTCGAGCGTCTTCTCGTCGATGTCCAGCATGGTCCGCATGGCTATGCCTCATCGAAATAATGCATAAATGATATGCATCATTTTGAAGCATCACGCACGAGGTCCATGAACTCGTCGAAGATGTATTCGTTGTCGAGCGGGCCGGGCGATGCCTCGGAGTGGTACTGGATGGTGAGCAGCGGCACGGCGCGGTGACGCAGGCCCTCCACGGTGCCATCGTTCAGGTTGCGGTGCGTGACCTCCAGCGACGATGGCAGGCCCGCGTCCGACACGGCATAGCCGTGGTTCTGCGCCGTGATGTAAACGCGGCCGCTCCGCACGTCTTGCACGGGGTGATTGCCGCCCCGGTGCCCGAACTTCAGCTTGTAGGTGCCGGCGCCGAGGGCGCGCGCGATCACCTGGTGGCCGAGGCAGATGCCGAGTATCGGCACGCGCCCGATGAGCGCCTCGGCCGCGCGCACGGTGGCCTCGTTGTGCACCGGGTCGCCGGGGCCGGGCGAGATGACGACGCCGTCCGGCCGGTGGGCCAGCACCTCCTCGGCCGTGGCAGTGGAGGGTACGACAGTGACGCGGGAGCCGCGCCTTGCGAGGTTGCGGAGGATGTTGTATTTGACGCCGCAGTCGATCGCCACGATGCGCGAGCGACCGTCGCCGTTCCAGTCGAACTCCCTGTCGGTGGTCACATGCTGGACGAAGTCGATGTCGCCGTACGACGGCGTGGCGCGCAGACGGGCGAGCGCCTCGTCGGGCGTCTCGGTGCTGGTGATCGTGCCCATCATGGCGCCGGAATCGCGGATGCGCCGCGTGACGGCGCGCGTGTCGACGCCGTGGATGCTGGGGATGCGCTGGGACGCGAGATAGTCGTGGAGAGTGCGGGTGGCGTCGAAGTGGCTGGGCTGCATCCACCGCTCGCGCACGACGAAGCCCATGACCTGGATGCGTCCCGACTCGTCGTCGGTCGCGTTGATGCCATAGTTGCCCATCATCGGGAAGGTGGGAACGACGATTTGGCCGGCATACGATGGGTCGGTCAGCATTTCCTGGTAGCCGGTCATCGAGGTGTTGAACACCACCTCGCCGGACGCGGTGCCTTCGGCGCCGAACGAGAGGCCGCGGAACACCGAGCCGTCGCGCAGGACGAGATATGCGGGCTTGGACAAGGCGTTGGACATTACGAGCGGGCCACCTTCTTCAATGTCTCGGGCTGCATGCCGTCATGGACGATCTGGCCTTGGGCAATCGTGAGCCGCACGCGGCCCTTCAGCGTGGCTCCGCGCAGCGGTGTGTTCTTCCCCTTGGACGCGAACCGCGCGGTATCGACCACCCATTCCTCATTGGGGTCGAAAAGCACGACGTCGGCGGGCGTGCCGGGGCGCAGCGTGGCGAGGCCGGCGTGGCGCGGGCCGAGCATCGCGGCGGGGCCGACGGTGAGCTTGCGGATGAGCGTTTCCAGCGGCAGCTCGCCGCCGTGCACCAGCGCCATCAGCGAGCCGAACGCCGTTTCGAGCACCGAGAGGCCGACGTTGGCGTCGTCGAAGGGCATCGTCTTGTCGCTCCAGGTGTGCGGGGCGTGATCGGTCGCGATGCTGTCGATGGTGCCGTCCTTCAGCGCCTCGACCATCGCGGCGCGGTCGTCGATCGCGCGGAGGGGCGGGCTCACCTTGGCGTGCGTGTCGTAGGCGGCGGCCGTGAGCGGGCCGCGGGCGTGGCGGCCTTGGTGGCCCAGCACCCACTCCTCGGTCATCGTCAGGTGGTGCGGCGTCACCTCGGCGGTCACGCGCAGGCCGCGCTGCTTGGCGCGCCGCACCAGCTCGGCGCCGCCGGCGGTGCTCAGGTGCGCGGCGTGGAACCAGCCGCCGGTCATGCCGGCTAGGGCGATGTCGCGCGCGACGAGCGACTCCTCGCCCGCCGACGGGTAGCCCGCGAGGCCAAGGCGCGATGCCACCCAGCCGTCGTGGATGCCGGTGCCCTTCGTCAGCGTGTAGTCTTCGCAATGGTCGACGACCGGCAAGCCGAGGTCGGCGGCGTAGAGCAGCGCGTTCCGCATCATGCGCGCGTCGGCGACCGGCGCGCCGTCGTCGGTGAAGGCCACGACGCCGGCGCCGGCGAGCTCCTCCATGTCGGTGAGTACCTTGCCAGCCCGCCCGATGGTCACCGCGCCGACGGCCAGCACGCGCACGGGCCCCGCTTCCCGGGCCCGCTGGAGGACGAAGTCGACCACGGTGCCGTTGTCGATGGCGGGGTTGGTGTTCGGCATGGCGCACAGGGTGGTGAAGCCACCGCGCGCGCCCGCCGCCGCGCCGGTCGCGATCGTCTCTTTGTCCTCGAATCCGGGCTCGCGCAGGTGGGCGTGGAAGTCGATGAAGCCGGGGGTGGCGACGAGGCTCGTGCCGTCGATGACGATGGCGTCGGACGGGGAGACGTGTCCGCCTCGGCTCGCGACATGGCCGTCCCGCAGCAGCAGGTCGCCCACCTGGTCGAAGGCGTCGCCCACGTCGAGGATACGCACGTTCCGGATGAGGATGGGCCGCGTCGTCATGCGCTCGCCTCCGGGCCGTTGAGCAGCAGGTAGAGCAACGCCATGCGCGTCGCGACGCCGTTCGTCACCTGCTCCTCGATGCGCTGCGCGTCGCCGTGCGCGAGGCTGGAGGCGAGCTCGATGCCCTCGTTCATCGGGCCGGGGTGCATCAGCAGCGCGTTGGGCCTTGCCTTCCGCATGCGCGCCTCGGTCACCTGCCAGCGGCGCGTGTATTCGCGCATGCTGGGCGTGGCGCCGCCCTCCATGCGCTCGGTCTGGATGCGGAGCGCCATGACGACATCGGCGCCGTCGATCGCCTTGTCGAGGTCGGTTTCGACGCTGACGTTGGCGGTGGGGTAGGCCGTGTCGCGGCCGCGCAGCAGCTCCAGCGGCAGCAGCGTCGGCGGGCCGCAGAGGACGACGCGGGCGCCGGCCGCCGAGAGGCCGAAGATGTTGGAGCGCGCGACGCGGCTGTGCGCCACGTCGCCGATGATGACGACCTTGCGCCCTTCGAGCGAGCCGAGGTGGCGCCGCATGGTGTAGAGGTCGAGCAGCGCCTGTGAGGGGTGCGCGTGCCGGCCGTCGCCGGCGTTGACGATGCCGGCGTGCTTCAGGTGGCGGGCCAGCAGGTAGGGCGCGCCGGAGTCCTTGTGGCGCATGACGATGAGGTCGGCGTGCATCGCCTGGAGGGTGAGGCCGGTGTTGAGCAGCGATTCGCCCTTTTCGGCGCTGCTGCCGGAGCCGGACAGGTTGATGACGTCGGCGCTGAGTATCTTGCCGGCCTGCTCGAACGAGACGCGGGTGCGGGTGCTCGGCTCGAGGAACAGCGTCATGATGATCTTGCCGCGCAGCGACGGCACCTTCTTGATGGAGCGGCCCAGCACCTCGCGCATGCTCTCGGTGGTGCCGAGCACGAGGTCGATCTCCTCGCGCGTGAAGTCGTCGAGGTCGAGCACTTGGCGCCGTGGGGCGAGCGAGGTAATGGCCGGCGCGGCGGCTTGCGGCGTCGTCATGCGAGCACCCGCCGTTCGTGGTCGACGAGCACTACTTCCTCGCGCTGGTCGATTTCCCGTACCCGCACTTGTATCTCCTCGGTGAGCGAGGTGGGCACGTTCTTGCCCACGTAGTCGGCGCGAATCGGCAGCTCGCGGTGGCCGCGGTCCACGAGCACGGCAAGCTGCACCTGGTGGGCGCGGCCGAGGTCCACCAGCGCGTCGAGCGCGGCGCGAACGGTGCGCCCGGTGTAGAGCACGTCGTCGACGAGCACGATGGTCTTGCCGGCGATGGGCACCGGCAGCTGCGTTGGCCGCACGAGCGGCTGGGGACGGCTGGTGAGGTCGTCGCGGTAGAGGTTGATGTCGAGCCCGCCGACGGGCACGTCGACGCCCTCGAAGGTCTTGATCGCGTCGGCGATGCGCTGGGCCAGCGGCACGCCGCGGCGCAGCAGGCCCATCAGCACCAGGCCATCGGTGCCGCGGTTGCGCTCGACGATCTGGTGGGCGATACGCACGAGGGCGCGCCGCACGTCGTCGGCCGTCATCAGCAGTTTTTCGCTCGCCACGAAAAAGACCTCTCGCCAGGGGTGAGGGCAAGAGGCCGGTGCGCGCTGCATACGCACGCGTCGTGCGCGCTGTTCACCGACGCCTTGCCGGCCTCGCTGGACCGTTCTTAAAGGCGCGGACCGTTCGATTGTGGTCCACGGCCAAGTATACCGGCCCAAACCGGCGGCCACAAGATGACGTGGCCGTCACGATTACGGCCGTAAGCGAGGGCGGCGCCACCGGCGAGGGGCGCGAGCCGCGGGCCACCGCGCGGGCTACCGCCGGTCGCCGTGCTGGGATTCGCGCCGGATGGCCTTTTTCCGGGCCTTGCCGATCTCCTGACCGTCCACGGTGGAGCCGACGACTTTGCGCGAGCTTTTCGCCATGCCCTTGATCTTCTCCGTGCTCGTGGCCTTCACCCATGCCTTGTCGGAGCGCGAGCGCTCGACGAAGTGCGGCGACTTGCCGGCCTCGGCCTTGGCCTTCTCGTCGGCGCCCTTCAAGGGCGGCACGGTCTGGGAGGGCGGAGTGTCGGTGTTCCGCTTCGGCTTGGCCTTGGCGGTGTAGGTCGGTCGGTTGTCGCGCGTCGCCATTTGGTCCCCCATCCGCGGCGTGAACATGGCCGCGGCATGCTTCCAGGCTACGGGTGGCGTGGGGGCGGTGTGAAGCCGCGCGAGGGGCCGAATCGCTAGGCATGTCGAACGATCCGCGCGATGCCGGCGGTTGAGATGCGTGAACGCGCGGCGCGGCTAGTAGCGCTTGCGGGCCCAGGCGGAGGTGACGAGTGAGCCAACGCCGGCGCCGACGCCCCACAGGAACATCGTCTCGATGCGTCCGGTGAGGTAAGCGACGAGGGAGGCGCCGCTGCACACGCCGAATGCCAGCTCCATGGGGGTGTCGACGAGCAAGTGCGCGACGACGCTGCGGCGCGGGTCTTCCCGGTCGTAGTGGGCGTAGAGCCTGCCCTTGCGCTCGCGGATGTGGAGGCCATTGGGGCCGCGCCACTGGCGGGATGCGCCGAAGAACCAACCCATCCGCGACGGCTCGCACCCCGGAGGCAGCCGCGGAATCTCGAACTCTTGCCCGTATTTCATGGACGCCGTGAAAACTCGCTGAACGGTGAAAATGGAACCAAGATAGATTACCCGACGGCTACGGATTTCGCAATGGCGGGAAGCACTGGTTCAATGCCAGTCCAGCGGCCCATCGCGGCGGCGGCGTTCGGGCCCGCGCGGGCCTCGTGCGGATGCGGGGACCCGCCCGCTCACGCGGCTTGGCGCGCCTCGGCGGGCGGCACGATGCCCGCGCCGTGGCACTTGACGCAATCGACGGTCGGCTCGTCGGGCTCGTTGTCGCCCAGCGTTCCCCAACCGCCGCACGCGGGACATTTGCTCCAGCCGGCGCGCGGCTCGGCGACCCGGCCGCTGCCATCGCACGAAGGGCACGCCTTCGTCACCACGGCGCTCGTCGGGTTCATCCTCGGATCGGTGATCTCGTTGTTGCCGTCGCAGTTGGGGCATGTCGCCATGCCGGAAGCGGAGGTCATCGGGGTCCTCCTCTGTGGGTGGAATGGCCCGGCGCGGCGGGCGCGAGCCGTGTCGTGGCCTATGCCGCGAGCGGGTCGCGGGCTTCGAGCGGCGGCACGATGTCGAGCGTGCGGCACTCCGGGCAGTCGGCCTCGCCGTGGCTCGCGCCGGCGACCTTCACGAAGCCCCACCCACGGCAGGCCAGGCACCGGGACCAGCGCTCCTTCGCGAACGCCACCTGGCCGCTGCCGAAGCACGAGGGGCAGGCGCGGGTCGTTTCGGCGGCTGTCGCGGCGCCGGTGGCGGGGTCGGTGACGACCTTGCGGCCTTCGCAATTGGGACATTAGCCCGTCGAAACGCGGGATATCATGCGGTGCTCCCCCCTCCCCGGCCCCTCGTCCCTAGCTCTTGACGCGTTGCTTTCGGTTGGTCAGGTAGTCGACGATGACGTACTGGCCCAGCTGGTCGGGCGTGGTGTAGAGCGCGCGCCCGTGGTTGATCTTGGTGAGGCGGTCCACGAAGTCGAGCAGGTAGTGGCTCGTCTCCAGCATGAAGGTGTTGATGACGATGCCGTCTTGCGTGCAGCGCCGCGCCTCCTTCAGCGTTTCCTGAATCGTCTTGTACGACGGCGGATACGAGAAATAGGCGCGGTCGCCCTCGACGTAGGCGGTCGGCTCGCCGTCGGTGATCATGATGATCTGCTTCGTCATGCCCTTGCAGCGGTTCAACAGCTGGCGCGACATCATGAAGGCGTGCTGCATGTTGGTGCCGGACACCCACGCGTTCCACGTCACCTTGGGGAGCTCGTCGCCGGTGATCTTCACGGCGTAATCGGAGAAGCCCAGCACGTAGAATTCGTCGCGCGGGTAGCGGCTGTGGATGAGGGCGTGCAGCGCCATCGCCACCTTCTTCGCGGCGGTGAAGCTGCCGAACAGCCCCATGCTGCGGCTCTGGTCCAGCAGCAGCACCGTGGCCGCTTGGGTCGTGTGCTCGGTGCGCATCACCTCGAAGTCGTCGATGGAGAGGCGCACCGGCGTGCCCGTGCCGGTGCGCTGCACGGCGTTCATCACGGTGCACTGGAGGTGTATCTCCATCGGATCGCCGAACTCGTAGGGCTTCGTTTCGTCGGTGTGCTCGCCGCCGGACCCGCGGACATGCAGGTCGTGATTGCCCTGGCGCGACTTCTGCAATTCGGCGAAGAGCTCCTTCAGGGCCTTCATGCCGATCTTGCGGATGCCGGCGGGCGTGAGGTCGAGCTTGTCGCCGTTGCGCTTGAGGTAGCCCGCGTCTTCCAGCTGCTTGGCGATCTTCCGGAGGCGCTCCAAGTCGCGGCGCGCATCCTCGCCGAGCAGTCGCTCGATCTCGCCGGGGTCCAGCTGGTCGAGGTCGCCGCGGCGCATCACCTCCTCGATGGTGTCCTCTAGCTGGTCCAGGTCCTGCATCTGCTCCATCACCTGCATGGCCTGGTCCAGGGTGAGGTCTTCCTTGCCCATGAAGGGGTACTGCTGCGCGATGTCCTCCATGGGCATCAGCTGCCCGAGGTTCTGCGATAGCTCGGCCAGCTCTTGCGCCGTTTCGGGGTCCATGGCGGCGTTCATCGCTTCGAACAGCTCGCGGCGCTGCTCCGGCGACATGCTGTCGAGGAGCGACTGCATCTGGCCCATCTGCTCGGCCAGGCGCTGCATGAGCTCGTCGAACGACTCCGGCGGGTTGTCGCCGAACATCGAGCCCCATTGCCGCATGAACTCGTTGAAGTTCGGCTCCTTGCCGTTCATCTTGTCGCGCATCATCTGGTTCAGGTCGCGCAGCATCTCACGCATGGCCGCCATATCTTCCGGCGTCATCTGTTGGATGCGCTGCTTCATGTCCGACGCGACGTTTTGCATCATCTGCTTCCGCAGCTCGTCCATCAGCTCTTGGAACTTGGAGCGCGCGTCGGGGTCCATGAAGTCGTAGTCTTGCAGCTCCTTGATCTGCCCGCCGAGCGATTGCGGCAGGCGGTCGAGCTGCCCGCGGTGGTCGTTGGCGCGTTGCTCCAGCAGCTCCTGCATCTTCCGCATCTGCTGGGCCAGGTCGGGCGGCATCTGGTTGAGCTTGTCACGCGACTCGTCGACGCGCTTCTGGATGCCCTCGCGCTCGGTCTTGAGGATGTCGTCGAGCCGTTCCTTGAGGTCCTTGGCGACGGAGTCGAGGTTGTAACGCTGGAGTTGTTGCTGGCGGCGCTGCTGAAGGCGGTCCTTCAGGTCGCGGAGGCCGGGTGCGCGCTGGCCGTCGGGGTTGCGCATGCCGCGCTGGAACAAGTCGCGGAGGGCGCGGCGCACATCGCCGTGGGAGATGAGATCGTCCGCCATCTCCTCCATGAGCGCGGATTCATCCATGTCCCAGGGGTTTTGGGTGCCGTCCCAGCGCCCATAGCGGTGCCGTCGGTCGATATCCATGAGGCCATATTACACCCGGCGTCGAGACGGGCGACTACCCCCGCGGCCTATCGAGGAGTTGGCTTTTCACCTCCGCCCACGACAGCCGGCGGCGGATGTGCAGCAGCACGCCCAGCAGCCCCGCGACGACCACCGCCGGCGCGACGCGCGCCTGCACGACCACGCTCTCCGCGTTGTACCACTGGGGCACGCCCGCCTCCAGCGCAGCGATCGCCAGTTCGCCGGCCGCGACGAATGCCATGCAGGACTGATACCACCACGCCAGCGACAACGCTCGTGGACGAAAGGCGGCATCGGCCAGCAGGTAGAGCGCGAGCGCGAACAGGCCGCTGACCGCGCCGCACGCCGCCAGCACCAGCCGCACCGGCGCCGTGAGGTCGCTCCAGTCGAACGGCGTGCGGCACACGAGCGCCAGGCATTCCGCGACGTCAACCGCGCCGACCGGCAGGCCCAGCAGCAGCGCCGTCCGCTGGTGCGCGAACTCGTGGAGCAACTGCGAGGCGATCACCGAGCCGTAGGCCACGGCGACGACGCCAGGCAGCCGGAGCAGGCGGCCGCGATTCGTGCCCATCGCACCGTCACGTAACCGTCTCGGCGCCCACTGGGGCAACCTCACGCCGGAGAGTCGGCCCACGGCCCATCGGTCATCCCTGGCGGGAGGGTTGACGCGGGCCGGAGCCTCTCGCCGCAGGGATGAGAGCACGCGCGCCGTTCGGGTATCCTCAGCGGCGAGAGCCGGCGCCGGCCCAATCCGCCCCGACAGGAGCAACCGCATGGCAACGATCGCATCACGCGCGCGCATGGGCGTCGCGATACCGCAGATCTTCATCGACGGACGCGTCGACCCCGCGCTGATCCGCGCGTCGGCGCGCCTCGCCGAGGACCTGGGCTTCGACTCGCTGTGGACGCAGGAGCAGCTGCTGGGCAAGGCGACGTCGCTGGAGCCGACGACGCTGATGGCCTACGCCGCCGCGGTCACGCTGCGCGTCCGGCTCGGCGTGTCGGTCTACGTCGTCCCGCGGCACGACCCGGTGCGGCTGGCGAAGGAGATCGCGACGGTCGACCAGCTCAGCAGCGGGCGGTTCATCGTCGGCGTGGGCCTTGGCGGCGTCGGCACGGGCGGCGTGGACACGCCGGCGCGCCGTCTCGCCGAGGGGCTGCGCCTGATGCGGGCCCTGTGGACGACCGATGACGTATCCTTCGACGGCCGGGCCTACGCGGTCAAGAACGCGACGATGAACCCGAAGCCGCACCAGCAGCCGATACCAGTGTGGTTCGGCGGCCGAGCTCCGTCGGCCTTGGAGCGCGCGGCCAAGCATGGCGACGGCTGGATGGGTGCCGGCGGCTCGTCCATCGCCGACTTCAAGGCGATGGCGCCGGAGGTGCGGCGCCTCGCGGCGGCCGCGCTGAAGCCTGGATTCGTCATCTCGAAGCGGCAGTACGTCGCCATCGACGACAACCCCGCGCACGCCGCGCGCCGCGCGCTGGACTGGTTCACGGCCTATTACGGCAACGCCGACCTCGGCCGCAAGGTCGTCGCGTGGGGCACCCGCGAGACCGTGCGGGAGCGCATCGAGGAGCTGGTGGACGCCGGCGCCCAACACCTGCTGCTGGCGCCAATGTACGGCTTCGAGGAACACTATCGCGCGTTGGCGGAGGTCACGGGGCTGCGGGCGGTGGCGTAGCGGGCGCGGCCGCCTCCAGCCGCTCGACCGCCGTTTCCATCTCTCGGTGGAAGCGGTGCTCGTCCAGCTCGCGCTCGACCGCCTCGAACTGCTCGGCCATCCGTTCCTTCTCGGCCGGGGTGAGCAGCGCGGCGGCGAGCGGGAAGATGATCTCGTTCTCCTTCGCGATGTGGCTCCGCAGCAGCGTCGCGTAGGTCTCCAGCAGCTTGCCGGCGGCCGTGGCGTCGGCCCGCGCCCCCGCGTCGCGCAGGCGCTCCATCAGCACGTGGCCGGCTTCGTGCTCGCCCGACAGCACGCGCACCGGGCCGGCCTTGATCTGGGCGCCCTTGGTCGCGAGCACCGGAAACAACGCCTGTTCTTCCTTGCGGTGGTGGCAGCCGTGGACGAAGCCCGCGAGGAAGGTGTCGACCAGACGCAGCGCGGCCGCGTCGACCGGCGCTCCCGCCTCGGCCCGCTCGGCGAGCCGTGCCATGACGGCGGCGACCCGCAGGATGACATCGTGCTCGTGGCGCTGATCGGCGAATGGGTCCATGACAACCTCCCAACGCGGCGGGCCGGCCTGCCGCCGAACCTCACTCGCCCTCGATCGAGGCGGGAGGCGAGGCGATGACGCTCCTCGCATTGTACGGCGTGTCGCTACTCGGGCGGCCGGCGTTCGTGCCAATCGGTCGCGCGCTGATAGGCGTGGCCGAGCGCGAGCACCATGGCCTCGTCGAAGGGGCGCCCGACGATCTGCAGGCTGATAGGCAGGCCGTCGCGAGAGAACCCGCACGGCACCGCCAGCGCCGGAACGCCGGCCACGTTGAACAGCCCGGTGTTGCGGCTCACGGCGAACAGCAACGGCTCCTGCTTGCCGCCATGGAGCACCGTTTTCTGGCCGATGCGCGGCGGCAGCACCGGCGAGGTCGGCATGACCATCAGGTCGACCTCCTCCAGCGCGCGCCGCACGACCTGCGTTGCCTCGTGCTTTTTGCGGAGCGCGGCCGCCACCTGCACGCCGGTCGTCTCTGGCGAGCGGAAGTAGTCGCGCACGTCCTCGCCCAGCAGGTCGAGGTCCCGTTCCACCATATCGGCGTAGCGGTCGCGCGCCTCGGCCATCACGATGTCGAACAGGATCGGTCCGGCGTCGCCGACGCCACGGCCGGCGAGGTTGATCTCGCGGAGCGTCGCGCCGAGGCGGCGCAACTCGCGCAACGCCTCCTCCGCCGCGCGGTCGATGTCGGGGTCGAGGCGCTCGAAGAAGAACTTGCGCGGCACGCCGACACATAGGCCGCGCACGCCCTTTCGCAGTCGCCACGCGTAATTGGGCACCGGCACCGGCACGGTGGCGAAGTCGTCGGGGTCGTAGCCGGCGATGACGCGCAACAGCAGCGCCACGTCCTCGACCGTGCGCGCGATGGGGCCGGGGTGGTCGTTCACCCACGACAGCATGCCGATGCCCGCCTTGCTCGCGCGCCCGAACGTCGGCTTCAGGCCCGTGACGCCGCAGAAGGCGGCCGGGTTGCGGATGCTGCCGCCGGTGTCGGAGCCGAGCGCGCCCGCCGCCAGGCCCGCCGCGACCGCCGCCGCCGACCCGCCGCTTGATCCGCCGGGCACGCGGGTCGGGTCCCAGGGGTTGCGCGTCGCGCCGAAGTGTGGGTTGTCGGTGGTGACGCCAAACGCCAGCTCGTGCGTGTTGAGCTTGCCGAGCAGCACCGCGCCGGCCTCGGCCAGCAGGCGCGCCGCCGTGCTGTCGCGCCGCGGCACGTTGCCAATGAACGCCTTCGCGCCATAGGACGTGGGAATGCCTGCGGTGTCGTAAAGGTCTTTCAACCCAATGGGTACGCCGTGCAGCGGGCCCCGGTGGCGCCCCTTCGCCATCTCGCGCTCGGCCTTGCGCGCATCGCTCAACGCGCGCTCGGCGGTGACGGTGACGTAGGCGTTGATGGCCGGGTTCAGCCGCTCGATGCGGTCGAGGTAGGCCTTCGTCAGCTCCACCGGCGACACGCGGCGCTGCTCGATGGCCCTTGCGGCCTTGGCGATGGTGAGCCGGCGCGGGTCGAGGTCGGCCATGGTCGCCTCCGACGGATGTTGGCGGGATTGTAGTGGGTGGCGGCGCGCGGCGACAGGGTCAGCGGGCCCGCGCGGTTTCCGGCGCGACGGGCTCGGCGTCGTCGCTCGGCGCCGGGGCGCGGATGAGCCAGCGCGGCACGAGGTAGGAGAGCGCCGTGCCGACGCCGTAGACGACCGCGAGCGCGAGCATGGCGCGGCCGAAGCTTTGCACCAGGGCGGCGTCGGTGCCGCCGGTCGCGACCGCCGCGCCGGCGCCGACGGCCGGGGCGATGGAGCCGAGCGCCTGGCCGGCCGAATTGCCGATCTGGCCGGAGACCAGCGTGATGTTGGGCTCGGCGTGGACGTATTCCTGCGGGACGCCGTTGAACAGCTGCCGCTGGTTGGCGGTGAGCATGGTGGATTGGCAGATGCCGATGAGCAGCAGGGCCGCGACGATGAGCGTCATGTTGGGCGGGAGCGCGACGAAGCCGATGATGGCGAGCGCGACCATCACGCCGATGGCCGACGGGACCTGCACTTGGTTGTTGCCGAGGCGGTCGGCCAGCCAGCCGCCGATGGGACCAGCGGGCGGACGGGCGGCGCTGAGGAAGAACA
The DNA here is from genome assembly GCA_016872415.1 of SAR202 cluster bacterium. Classification (GTDB taxonomy): domain Bacteria; phylum Chloroflexota; class Dehalococcoidia; order Lucifugimonadales; family Australimonadaceae; genus VGZX01. Next base: position 16,609 of record VGZX01000013.1, read on the forward strand.
TGATGCCGCCGGCGTAGGCGACGCTCCACCCAAAGCCCTGCTGGAACAGGAAGGGCAGTAACAGCAGCACGGCGCCGTCGGCGAAGCGGGTCCACACGGCCATGCCGGCGCCGGTGACGACCGGGCGGATCTTGAAGATGCGGAGCTCCAGCACCGGCTGTTCGACGCGCAGCTCCCACCAGACGAAACAGCCGAGCAGGGCGACGCCCGTTACGAGCAGCGCCGCGCCGAGGGCGGGCTGGGTGCCCTTCGAGACGAACTGGAGCCCCGTGAGCGTGAGCGCGACGCCGGCCATGATGAGCAGGCTGCCGGCGAAGTCGAACGCGCGCCTCGTGCCGGCCGGGGCCGGCTTCGGCGGCGACGGCGGCAGCAGCAGCCGCACGAGCACGACCAACGGCGCCAGCAGCACGATGACGCTGACGATGACCCATCGCCAGCCGAACAGGTCAGTGACGATGCCGCCGAGCGGCACGCCGACCATGAGGCCGATGCCTTGCACGAGGGCGGTGATGCCGAGCATGCGCCCGCGTCGCTCCTTGGGCATGGCGCCGATGGACATGACCTGAAGCGGCAGCCAAGGCCACATGCGGACGAGGCCTTGGAGGAAACGCAGGAACAGGAACACGTGGATGTTGTCGATGACGACCATGAGCGTCATGAGCACGAGGTCGCCCACGAGGCCGGCGAGGATGAGCGTTCGCAGCGGGACGTAATTGGTGAGCGTGCTGGTGATGAACGCGGAGCCGGCGAGGCCGAGGCCGTACGCCAGCGGCACCCACGCGATGGTGGTGCCGTCGACGCCGAACTCCCGCGCCATGAGCGGCAGCGCGACGGTGAGCCCGAAGAAGGTGAAACCGCTGATCGGCTGGAAGTAGATGTAGAAGAACAGCGCCCGCCAGGGCGTGGAAACCTTCATGCGAGCGAAGTCCTCGATCGGTGGCGCCGGCCGCCGGATTTCCCACCGTCACCGTAAGCGTGGCCCGTGGCGGTGGCGTGAACGCCACGGGGTGAGCCGTGAACGAGCCGTGCCACGTCGGCGCGCCTATGGCGTCGGTTCCAACTCCTCCAGGTCCTTCGAATCCTCGCCCACGCCCGATGCGACGGCGGCCTTGCCGACGGCGTGGGCCAGGCGCTGGTGCACCGCGCGGTCCAGCGGGTTCGGCAGCAGCTCGCTGGCGGGGCCCATGGCGGCGATGGCCTGGCCTAGCGCGATGAGCATGTCGCGGTTGATCTTGCGGGCGTGAGCGGCGAGCGAGCCGCGCCAGATGCCGGGATAGCCGAAGAGGTTGTTGACCGACCGCCCGTCGGTGGCGAGCATCGCGCCGGCGGCCATGGCGGCGGCGGGCTCGATCTCCGGCTCTGGGTTCGAGAGCGCGAGGACCACCTGGCCGCGCCGCACCATCTCGGGCTTGATGAGGCCCTTGACGCCGGTTGTCGCGATGACGATGTCGGCCTTCGCCATGATCTCGGACATCTCGGCCGGGAGCCCGCCGTGGCTGGCGTGCCGTTGACGCCCGGCCTCGCGGATGTCCGCGCCCATCACGGGGTTGCCGGTGACGTGCATCAGCGGGTCGGCGATGGTCTGCCCGGCGGCGCCGAAGCCGATTTGGCCGATCTTCACCTTGCCCAGGTCCATCTGGCACATGCGGACGGCGCTCAACGCGGCGCCGAGCACGACGGCGGCGGTGCCGTGCTGGTCGTCGTGCATCACCGGCGTGTCCAGCTCCGCTTGCAGGCGCTCCGTGATCTCGAAGCAGCGCGGCGCGGCGATGCCCTCCAGGTGGATGCCGCCGAACGTCGGCGCGATGTGCTTCACCGACGCCACGATCTCGTCGGGGACGGTGGTGTCGAGCAAGATGGGGATGCCGCTCACGTCGCCGAGCTGGCTCAGGAGCGCGGCCTTCCCCTCCATCACCGGCATCGCGGCCAGCCCGCCCACGTTGCCAAGGCCGAGCACGGCGGTGCCGTCTGTGACGATGGCGACCATGTTGGAGATGGCGGTGTAGGTGCGGGCGGCGCGCGGCTCGGCGTGGATGCGCTTCGACACGTCGGCGACGCCGGGCGTGTAGACCTTCCGCAGCGTGGCGATGCTGTCGACGGAGTGGGGGCTCACCATGCGGATCTTGCCGCCGACGTGCAGCGCGAGCACCTCGTCGCGCACCTCGGTGACCTCCACGTCGTAGACGGCGCCGATGTCGCGCAGCACGCGCTGGATGTGGGCATGGTCGCGGACGTAGACGTCGATGTCGCGCACGACGTGGTGCTGGCTCAGGTACACGGCCTGGATGTTGCCGATGTTGGCGCCCGCGTTGCCGATCGCGGCGGCGACGGCCCCAAGCACGCCCGGCATGTTGAGGTTGCGGACCTGCACGGTGCGGATGAGGGACTATTGCTGCGGGGAATCAGGCATGCGTCGATGCTCCTCCGGCGGTGCCGGCGTTGTCAGTATGGCACTTCACGGCCGCCGTTGCGGACTCATTCGAGGACCCCTTGAGCAAGCAGCGCGTCGATTTCCTCCTCCGACAGGCCTAAGACGTCCTGGCAGACCCGCCGCGTGTATTGGCCCAGCAGCGGCGCCGGGCGCTCGTGGCGGGCGGGCGTCAGCGCGAGCGCGAAGGCGTCGGTGTCGACCGCGTGCCGGCCGATCTCGGGATGGTCGACCCATGCGAAGTGCCGGCGATGCTTCAGCTGCGGGTCGTCGAAGAGGCCGGCGGTGGTGTGCGCCACGCCCGCCGCGATGCCCGCGGCCAGGCACCGCGCGGCGACGTCGCCGGCGTCGAGGTCGCGCGTCCACGCGGCGACGATGGCGTCGAGCGCCGCCTCGTCACGCTTACGGTCGGTAAGACGGACGAACCGAGGGTCGTCGGCCAGCGACGGCTTGCCCATCAGGTCGCACAGCGCACGCCACTGGGCGTCGTCCTCGCAGGCGATGGCGCACCAGCGGTCGTCGCCGGCGCACGGGTAGACGCCGTGCGGCGCCATGCCGGGGTCGGCGTTGGCCTCGCGGGCGAGGATGCGGCCGTTCACCTGGTAGTCGAGGAGGGCCGGCGCGAGGTAGTGCAGCGAGGCTTCCAATTGGGACAGCTCGATGTGCGTGCCGCGGCCGGTGCGCCGCCGCTGGTCGAGCGCGCCGATGATAGCCGCGACGCCGAAGTGCGGCAGCAGGAAATCGGTGTAGGCGCCGTAGGGTGTGCTTGGGGGGCGCCACGGATAGCCGGTGAGGTGCGAGAACCCGGCGAGCGAGGTGAGCACGGGGCCGTAGCCCGGTTGCCGCGCCTGCGGCCCGCCATCGCCGAACATGGAGGCGCTGAAGGTGATGAGCGCGGGGTTGGCCGCGAGCAGGGTTTCGTGGCCGATGCCCCACCGTTCCATGGTGCCCGGCGTGAAGTTTTCGGTGACGACGTTGGCCCATTGGGCGAGGCGTTTGACGATGTCGATGGCACCGGGGTTCGCCATGTTGAGCGCGAGGCCGAGCTTGTTGGCATTGTAGTTGGCGAAGTAGCCGCTGCGGTTGACGCCGGGGACGCCGCCGGCGAACGGCTGCGAGATGCGGAGCGTTTCCATGCGGCTTTTCGATTCGACGCGAATGACGGTGGCGCCGTGATCGGCCAGGGTGCGGGTGAGCATGGGGCCGATCACGACCCAGCAGAAGTCGAGCACCTTGAGCCCGGCAAGCGCCTGCCGATGTCCGTCGCCGGGGGCGTCGGGAGTGGCATGCGTCGGCGCGTCGGTCATGCGACGCCTCCCGCCCGCAGCGCCTCGATCTCGGCGGGCGTGAGGCCGAGGTCGCGCAATATCTCGGACGTGTGCTCGCCGATGCGCGGCGCGCGGCGCGCCGGTGTTTCATGGCCTTGCACGCGCACCAGCGGTCCGGGGAATTCCAACGTCCGCTCGATATCGGGGACGGCGATGGGCTGCCAAAAACCGCGCGCTCGCGGCTGCGGGTGCTGGAGGAGGTCGGAAGCGTCGCTCACGGGAAACAGGATGACGCGATGGCGCACCGCGCCCTCGGCCAGCTCCCGCTTCCGGCGGATCGCGAAGAAGGCGGCGAGCGTCGCGTCCATCTCATCGAGCACGGCCTGCGGCGTCGTGCCGAACTCGAAGCGTTGCCAGTCGGTGCCCTCGATGAAGGCGTTGGGCACGCCCTCGTCGCGGTGCCAGGCGGCGAGGCCCGCCATCATGCGCGCGCCGACCGGTCCGCCGGGGAAATAGCAGGCGACGTAACCGTCGGCGCAGGGGTAGGTGATGCGGACGGTGATGCTGCCGAGCTGCCGGTAGGCGCCCTTGCGTTTGACGATGACGCGGTTCATGTCCCACGATTGCGGCGCGTGCGAGAGGGTGCGGGCGATGGCCTGTTGGCACGAAACGTCGACCAGCTGACCCTCGCCGGTGCGGACGCGGTGATGGTGCGCCACCATTGCCCCGGCGGCGGCCGTCGCCGAACCGACCAGCCAGAACTGGGGCGCGTGCGACACGCGCACGGGTGGCAAGTCCGGTTCGCCGGTCATGAACAGCGAGCCGCCGAGCGCGACGCCGGTGAGGTCGGTGGCCGGGGCGTGGGAGCGGGGCCCGGTGCGCCCAAACGGCGTGATGCTGACGTAGACGAGGCCGGGGTTGATGCGGCGGAGGTCGTCCCAGCCGAGGCCGAGGGAGTCGAGGTAGCCGACATTCGACGACTCGAACAGGAAGTGGGCCGACGACACCAAGCGGCGCAGCAGGTCGCGTCCGCGCCCATGCGCGATGTCGAGCGTGAGCGAGCGGCGGTTGACGGCGTGCGCCATCCAGAAGAGGCTGCGCTCCGGGTGCGGCACGTCGCCGGCGAACGGCCCGATGCCGCGCGACGGGTCGCCCGTGGGCGGCTCGACCTTGATGACGTCGGCGCCCAGCTCGGCCAGGACCTTCGCGGCGAAGATGCCCCGGTGGTCGGTGAGGTCGATGACGCGATATGCCTGGAGCACCGCGCCGGTCCGCTATTTGATCGAGACGAGCGCGATCTCGAAGTTCAACGCCATGCCGGCAAGCGGGTGGTTGGCGTCGATACGCACCAGCTCGTCGGTAACCGCGGCGATGGTCGCGACGGTGCCGTCGGAGAGCTGCACCTGGTCGCCGGCCGACAGGCCCTCCGGCGCGCCGTCAGCGGAGACCTCGAAGATGAGATCGTCGCGGCGCTGGCCGTAGGCGTCATCGGGCTCGATGTGAATGGTCGCGGTCGCGCCGACCATGAGGCCGCGCACCGCGTTCTCGAAGCCGGGGATGATTTGGCCTTGGCCGAGCGTGAAGGTCAGCGGGTCTCGCCCCTGCGATGAGTCGAACTCCTCGCCGGAATCGAGCGTGCCGCGATAATGCACGGCCACCTCGTCGCCGTCCTTCGCCATGCGCAGGTCCTTCGCCATCGAGCATGCCTCCTCGCGTGTTGCTAGCGTCGCCCAGGCGATGCCCCGCCACGGCGTTAGGAGGTCATGGTACGCGAATTCGCCCGAACGCGCGCCTGCCGCTGGCCGTTGCCGTGGCCGATGCACGCCTTATATAGTTCGCAAGTCGTTCATTTCGGTTACCGCGAGGAGCGTCGCATCGTGCCCACTATCGCGATCATCGGCGGGTCCGGCCCGGAGGGACGGGGGCTGGGACTCCGGTTCGCCATCGCCGGCCACCCGGTCATTCTCGGCTCGCGCGACGCGCAGCGCGCGCGGGAAGCGGCGGATGGGCTCCTTGCCATTCATGCCGGCATTCCCGTGTCGGGCGCGATGAACGCCGACGCCGCGAGCCGCGCCGATTGGGTCGTGCTCTCGGTGCCCTACGAGGGCCTGCGCTCGACGGTGACCGACCTGGCGCCTTCACTCGCGGGGAAGATGGTGATTAGCGTGGTGGCGCCGATCAACTTCACGGATGGCAACCCGCGGCCGGTGCTGGTGCCGGAGGGCTCCGCGGCGGCGCTCACGCAGTCGCTGCTGCCGGAGAGCAAGGTGACCTCGGCATTCCACAACCTGAGCGCCCGCGAGCTGCTGAAGCCGGACGAGATGTTGCACGGCGACATCATCGTGAACGGCGACGACCGCGACGCGCGCTTGGCGACGATGCGGCTGGCGGAGGACGTGAAGTCGCTGCGCGGCGTCGATGGCGGGCCACTGGCGAACGCGCGCTGCGTGGAGGAGTTCACGTCGCTGCTGCTCTACATCAACCGCACCTATAAGAAGCGGAGCACCGTCAAGATACTCGGCATCTGACGGCCGGCGCCGCGCCCATGACATCCGCGCCGCCTCGCCGGCGGCGGACCGACCCAGGCCGCGCGAACGAAAGGGGGCCGGTGGCTCGTGCCACCGGCCCCCGCCGCATGTCAACCGTCGACTCGCCGCGCTACGGCTGGTAGTTGTAGAAGACCGTGATCGCGCGGGTGGAGAGCGCACCGGTCGGCGAGGTGGAGCGGACCTGAATCACGTTCTGGCCCTGCTCCAGCTTGACCGCGGTGGCCCAGGCGCCGTCCGGTCCGACGACCACGGACACGCCGTTCACCAGGACGTTGTCGCCCAACGACGCGATGCCGCTCACGGGGATGACCGACAGCGTGACACGCGCGCAATCTATCGGCGTGAGCACCGCCAGGCCGCCGGCCGGGGTCGGCGTCGCGCCAGGCGTGGCGCCGGGCGTCACCGTGCCGATCGGAGTGGCCGTCGCGCCGGGTGGCGTGGTTGGGCTGGGCGTGACGCCGGGCAACAGGGTCGGGCTTGGCGTCACGGTTGCCTGCGGGAACAACGGCAAACCGCCGGGGCCGACCGGGATGCCGCCGGGCGGGCAGGCGGAAGGCGTGGCGGTGGGAACGATGCCGCCTGGCGTGGCCGTGGCGCGCGGCACCGTGGGCGACGGCGTGACGACGACGATGGGCGTGGCCGTGGCGCGCGGGGTCACCGTGGGAATGGAGGTCGTCGGCGTGGCCGTCACGCCGGGAACGCGGGTGGACGTGCTGGTGATGCCGGGCTGCGGGGCGCCCGCGCCAGGCGTGGGCATGCCTTCGCCATCCGTACACGCCGCGATCACGGCGAGCAGTATCGCCGCGGACGCTAGCACTGCGAGGACTCGGGACATAGGTGGTACCTCCTGCGAATATGCGATGGGTCGCGCCAAACGCTGTGGGAGCCGGACGTTGCCGGACCAGCGCTGGTGAGCAAGATCGAGCGACCAGTCCGTGGTCGGCCCTCCGCTGCCAGCGTGGCATCAACAGCGCTGTCGAGCACCCCCAAGCGTGACGAGTTGCCTTAATGCGGCGGGACATCTAGGATTTGCCTGTCGTTGTACTATTCAGTAATTGCTTAATATCCGAGGATTCATCATGTTGATGTCGGGCCGATCGAAGCACCGCGTGCTGGCAGACGCCGCCGACCGCTTGGCGGAGGCGCGGCGTCTCTCGCGGGACGAGGATGCGTGCGCGCGGATCGCCGAAACCTTCCGGGCGCTGGCGGAGCCGAGCAGGGTGCGGATCGTGGATGCGCTGCTGCACCAGGAGCTGTGCACGAGCGACTTGGCCGAGATCATCGGCCTCTCGGAGCCGGCGGTGTCGCAGCACCTGCGGACGCTGCGGATGCTGCGCGTGGTGCGGTCCCACCGCCACGGCCACCGCGTCTTCTACGCGCTGGACGACGACCACGTGCGGCGCCTGCTGACGCTGACGGCGGAGCACCTGGAGCACGGCGGAACGCGGGCCATCGACGCGGCGGCGGGCTAGGAGCGGGAGCGTGGCGCACCGACACCACCGGGGCGAGGGAGTTTCGACGCGCCGCCCGCTGCTGCTGGCGCTGAGCATCACCACGCTGTTCCTCGTGGTCGAGGTTGTCGCGGCTGCGCTCTCGGGCAGCCTCGCGCTGCTGTCCGACGCGGCGCACAGCGTATCCGACATCGCGGCCATTGCGCTGTCGGCGGTCGCCGCGTGGATGGCGGGCCTGCCGCAAACCGCCCGTCGCCCCTTCGGCTTCATGCGGATGGAGAGCGTCGCGGCGATGTTCAACAGCCTGGGGCTGCTCGTCATCGTGGCGATGATCGTGTGGCAGGCGGCCATGCGCATCGCGAGCCCACCCGAGGTGCGAGGCGGCCTCGTCGTCGCGACGGCGTTCGCCAGCCTGGGCGCGAATGCGTTGGCGGCGCGGCTGCTGCTCGGCGGCGCGCGGGAGAACCTCAACACGCGCGGCGCGTTCCTGCACGTCCTGGGCGACGCGCTGGCATCGGTCGCGGCCATCGTGGCGGGCATGCTGGTGTTGTTGCTGGGCTGGCATGTCGCCGACCCCTTGCTCAGCCTGGCGGTCGCGGCGATCTTGAGCGTGGGCGCGGTGCGGCTGCTGCGTCAATCGCTCCACGTGCTGCTGGAGGGCACGCCGGCCGGCATCGACAGCAAGGCGCTGCTGGACGCCATGCGCGGCCTGCGGCACGTGCGCGACGTCCACGATCTGCACATCTGGACGATCGCGTCGGGCTATCACGCGATGAGCGCGCACGTTCAGGTGTCGGACTGCTCGAAGTCCGAGGTGCAAGACCTGTTGCAAGACGTGCGCCGCCTGGCGAAGGACGGCTTCGGCATCGAGCACGTGACGGTGCAGGTGGAGAGCGACGACGGCGAGTGCTCGGAGGCGCACACGCCGGACGCGGCCCGGCGGCGAGGCGGTTAGCCGGCGGAGGCGGAGGCCACGGGGTAGCCGAACGCGCCGAGCTGGGCCGACATGGCCGCCGGCGTGATTTGCGCCATGTCGTACTCGACCCGCAGCTCCTTGTCGCGCAGCGAGCCCTCGATGGCATGGACGCGGGGAAACTCCTGCAGCAGCTGCGCGGCGGAGGCCAGGCATCCGTCGCAGTGAAGCGCCGGTATCCGCAGCACCACGCGGGCGGTCAAGGCACACCCCTCCGGGTCAGGCGTTTTGGCTAGTCTACCAAGGATGGCCGGGCTGGCGCGCGGCTGGCCGAATGCCATCGCTCGCCGCTATGCGAAGGCAAAAGCCCCTGGTATGCTGGGGCGGGAGCGGTGCGAGGCCTTCCCATCGCGCCGGCTTCCGGTAGCTCGCTAACGCGGTGGTACGAACGATCCTTCCGGGGATCCAGGACGTAACTCAGGTGGAGCCTGAGCGGGAGGAGTGGCATGGGACAGCGATACCAGAAGGAGATCGAGGAGATCCTCGAGCGCGTCAACGACAAGCGTGCTCCATCCAGCAGCCCACGCGCGCCGCAGCAGGTGCAACGTCCGAGCGAGCCCGCCCCCCGCCGCATGCCGTCACGGCCCCAACGCCCTGCCCGTTCGCTGCCGACGATCACGCCGGGCCGCCTCATGCTGGCGGGCGTGCTGCTCATCCTCGGCGCGCTGGCGTTCAACAGCGTGGGCCTTGGGCAATATGCCGGCGTCATGACGTGGGTCGGCATCGGCCTGCTCATCTTCGCCTACATCCGTTATTTCACGACGCCGCGGCGCGAGACGGAGCTGCGCTGGCGCGGGCAGAGCATCGAGGACCCGAAGCCGAAAGGCCCGCTGATGCGCTTCTGGCGGTGGCTCAACCGCAAGTAATTCGGCGCGCGGAACGCGCCCCATGTCGCCGGCGCGGCCATTCAATGATATGTGTAGGGGCGTTCCGGCCCGCCGGGACGCCCTATTCGTTGCCCCCAATCCGCCGCGAGGGAACCGATGAAGAGCTACCTGTCGCACTTGGAATGCACCGCCTGCCACACCGCCTACAGCGCCGACCACCCGCATGGGCTGTGCCCGGCGTGCGGCAAGGTGCTGTATCCCCGTTACGACCTCGACGCGGCCAAGCGAGGAGCCGACCGCCATGCATTGGCGCGACGGCAGCGCGGCATGTGGCGCTTCTTCGAGATGATGCCCGTTCGCGACGAAACGAAGATCGTGACGATGGGCGAAGGCGTCACGCCGATGTTGCGAGCGTCGCGGCTGGAGGCGGCGCTGGGCGTGCGGACGCTGCACATCAAGGACGAGGGGTTGAACCCGACCGGCTCGTTCAAGGCGCGCGGCCTGTCGGCGGCGGTATCGAAAGCGCACGAGCTGGGGTTGAAGCGGTTGAGCATCCCGTCGGCCGGCAACGCGGCGGGCGCGCTGGCGGCCTATTGCGCGCGCGTGGGCATGGAGGCCCATGTGTTCATGCCGTCGGACGCGCCGGAGGCGAACAAGAAGGAGACGCGCATGGCGGCCGCCTACCTCACGCTCGTCGACGGCCTCATCTCCGACGCCGGGGTGCTGGCGCGCAAGGCCGCCGAGGAGCGCAACCTGTTCGACGTGTCGACGCTGAAGGAGCCGTACCGCGTCGAAGGCAAGAAGACGATGGGCTACGAGATCGCGATGGACCTCGGCTGGAAAGTGCCGCGGGCCATCGTGTACCCGACCGGCGGCGGCACCGGCATCGTCGGCATCTGGAAGGCGTTCGAGGAGATGGAGGCGCTCGGCTGGATCGGCCCGGAGCGCCCGAAGATGCTGATAGTGCAGGCCGAGGGCTGCGCGCCGCTGGTGTGGGCGTTCCACGAGGGAGCCACGCACGCGCCGATGTGGAAGGACGCGCGCACGATCGCGGCGGGCATACGCGTGCCCTCCGCCGTGGGCGACTACCTCATCCTCGACGCGGTGCGGGCGAGCGGCGGCTCCGCGGTGACGGTGACGGACGATGAGATCTTGGAGGCGATGCGGCAGATGGCGTCGCTCGAAGGCATCTTGCCGGCGCCCGAGGGCGCGGCCACGCTGGCGGGCTATCGCAAGTTCCTGGCGCAAGGCGCGCTGACGCCCGACGATGCGACGGTGCTCATCAACACCGGCTCCGGCTACAAATACATGGAGCTGCTGTAGGCGCCCGAGGCCAAGCGCAGCACATCGGCACGACCCGGCATGGCCGCCTGCGCGCCCCGCCTGGTGGCGCACAACGCGCCCGCCGCCATGCCCCACCGCAGCGTGGCGACGAACGGCTGGCCTTCCGCCAACGCCGCCGCGAAGGCGCCGGCGAACGCATCGCCGCACGCGACGGTGTCGACGGCGTCGACCGAGAACGCCGGCAACGCCCCGACGAGGTCTTGCGTGGCGTAGGCGATGCCCCGCGCGCCCAGCGTCACGACCGCCGTGGAGGCCCCCCGCGCGACCAGCTCACGCGCCGCGCGCTCGCCGGCGCCTGGACCGTCGATGGCGTAGCCGACGAAGGCCTGGGCCTCGGTCTCATTGGGCGTAAGACAATCGAACAAGGCGTAGGCATCGGCGGGCAGGTGGGCCGCCGGCGCCGGGTTCATCACCACGCGCTTGCCCAGTCGCTTCGCCTCGCGCGCCGCCGCGAGCGAGACGGCCGGCGGGACCTCCATCTGTAGCAGCAGCACATCGGCCTCGCGCATGAGGCCGGCCGCCCGACGCGCCTCCGCGCCGTCGCAGCGTCCGTTGGCGCCCGGCACGGCGATGACGGTGTTGTCGCCCCGCGCGGCGACGGTGATGAGCGCCACGCCGGAGGATGCGTCGGGGTCGATGGCGATTTGGCCCACGTCGATGCCGTCGGCGCGCATGGAGTCGAGCAGCGACGCGCCGTGGGCGTCGACGCCGACGCGCCCCACGAAGGTCGTGCGGGCGCCCATGCGGGCCGCCGCGACCGCCTGGTTGGCGCCCTTGCCGCCGGGCGTGGTGACGAACGGGCCGCCGATGAGCGTTTCGCCGGGCGCCGGCAGCCGCGGCACCGTGACGACGAGGTCCATATTGACGGCGCCGAGCACGACGACGGAGCCGGGTCGAGGGGTGGTGGGCATGTCTCCTCGGGAATGCGACAGGCCCTACGGGGGCAGGGCCTGCGGGGATGTCGCGTTGGCGGCGGCGTCCGCTAGCGCATCGCGCCGCGGTTCTCGCGCGGGCGGGCCTGGTTGACGACGAGCGCGCGTCCGCTGACTGAGTAGCCGTTGAACATCTGGATCGCCTGGGTGAGTGCCGTGGGCGATTCCATTTCGACGAAGCCGAAGCCGCGCGGCCGTCCGGTCTCCCGGTCGGTGGGGATGTGGGCCGATAGCACGGGCCCGGCCTGCGAGAAGAGCTCGACGAGCTCCTCCCGCGACATGCGAAAGGGGAGATTGCCGACGAACAGCCGGTTGTTACTGTCCTGCATCGTGGAGCACCTCCAACGGTGTCTTCAGGGGCCGGCCTTGCTGGGGCCGGCCGCGCGCTCGTCGCCGCGAGCGGATATGGCCCGTCGACGGACGCAACCTGGCGGCGGCATTGTATGCAGCGACATTATGCAGCGCAAGAGTGGCGCTCATGCGACTGAAAGGGGTGTCTCACGCCCCGTGGGACAACGAGAAACGGTTGCTGGCGGGCATGCAGTCCGAAGTCGCGTGTCAAGGCAACGCATCCGTTCATGGGGCGCTCCGCCTAGGGGAGCAGTGGCAGCAGGTCCTCCAGCCGAGTGAGCATGTAGCGGCCCCGCATGCCGCCGTATCCGGCGAACGCGACGCCCGCCGCCTCCGCCGCGGCGCGGTCGTAGCGCGAGTCGCCGACCATGATCGCGCGCGGCGGCGGCACGCTCAGGCGCTCGCATGCAAGGCGCACCATGTCGGGCGCGGGCTTGGGACGCCGCACGTCGCTGGCCGTCGCGAGCACGTCCGGCGCCAGCGACGCGCCATCGAGGATGGCCCGCGCCACTGGTCGCAGCGTGTTCGTGACGACGGCGGTGGGTACGCCGCGCCGGCGCAGCGCGTCGAGCACCGGCCGCGCGCCGGCGTCGACCTTGACGAGGTGCGTGTGATCGGCGAAGTGGTCGGCGTAGTAGCGTTCGAGGTCGGGCAGGGAGACGGTGGGGAAGAACATCTCGATGTCGGCCTCGTTCGACTGGCCGTGGACCTCCAAGAACCGTTCGCGAGGGACCGGCGCGTGGCCGAAGCGCGCGGCGACCGCGTTCACGAGCGCGAGCCACGCGTCGAACGATTGCACCAGCACGCCGTCCATGTCGAACAGCACGGCCTCGAAACGGCGCTCCATCGTGTGCCCCCGCGCACCGGGTCGACGGCCATTCTAGCGGGCGACATGCCGGCATTGACATGTGACCAAATGGTCACATGACCTAGCGCGATGCTGGAGGACGAAGTGTTCCACGCGCTCGCGGACCCGCACCGCCGGCTGATGCTGGAGCGGCTGCTAGCCCGCAACGGCCGCACCCTCGGCGAACTGGCGGACGACGTCGGCATCTCGCGGTTCGCCGTGATGAAGCACCTGCGCGTGCTGGAGGCGGCGAACCTGCTGCTGACCGAGAAAGTGGGCCGCGTGAAGTTGCACTACCTGAACGCGGCGCCGCTGCGGCGGGTGGAGCAGGAGTGGATCCGCCGGTTCACCAGAGCCGATGCGGTGCCGGCGCGGCGCGACGATACCGCGTGAAGGAGGCCCCGATGGCAACGTTGGACCTGGTGCGCGAGGTGCGAGTGTATCCGCGTTACAGCACCGCAGTGCTGTTCGCGCCCGACGGCAAGCGGGTGCTGGTGGGGGGCTTCAATGGGGCGATCACGGCGGTCGACGCGAGCACCTGGGAGCCGATGGACACGGTGGAGGGGCACACGCAGAGCGTGAACGCCCTGGTGCTGTCGCCGGGGGGGCGACATGCTGGCGACGGCCTCGACCGACAAGACGGTGCGGCTGTGGGCGTGGCCGGGCGCCGCGCCGCGCCGCACGCTGGCCGGGCACAAGAGCACGGTCACGTCGGTGGCGTGGGCGCCGGACGGGACGGCGCTCGCGTCCGGGTCCTACGACGCGACGGTGCGGCTGTGGCCTCTCGACGGCGGCGACGCGCAGGTGCTGAAAGGCCACCCCAAGAACGTGAGCAGCGTGACGTTCACGCCCGATGGCCGGCGGCTCGTGTCGGCGGGCCTCGGCGCCGACATCATCGTGTGGGACGTGGCGGCGCGCAAGGAGTTGACGCGGTTCCCGGCGCACCGCGAGGCGGTGGGCGACCTGCGGGTGTTGCCCGGCGAGCGGTCATTGCTTTCGATGGGCCACGACGGCACACTGAACGTGTGGGACTTCGGCTCATGGAAGCTGGAGCGCACGGTGGACATGCGGCACCGCGCGCTGTTCGCGTGCGCGCTGGCACCGGACGGCAGCTATCTCGCCGCGACGATGGACTACGGCGTGTGTCTGCTGGACGCGCGGACGTTCGAGGAGACTGCCTTGGCGAAGCTCCCGAACAAGGGCAACTACGCCGTCGCGGTGTCGCCTGACGGCAGGACGCTGGCGACGACTGCCGCGGACGGCAAGCTGCGGGTGTGGAAGGTGGGCTAGGCCGCGGCCCCGGCGGTCGGCGGGGCACCGGCCGGAGGCGCCGGCGCGTGCTGGGGTGCGCCGGAACGGGCGCTTACCCCGCGGCCGGTTCGCCCGTGCTACCGGGCGCCCACCGCGCGGGCGCTCTCGCGGCGCAGGCGGTGGCGGGCGTCGGCTGAGAGCACGCGTTTCCGCATGCGGATGCTTTGCGGTGTCACCTCGACCAGCTCATCGGCGAGGATGTAGTCCAGCGCCTCTTCCAGGCTGAACTTGATGGCCGGCACCAGGCGCTCCAATATCTCCGCCGTGGAGTTGCGGACGTTGGTCATCTTCTTTTCCTTGGTGATGTTGATGTCCATGTCCGCGTCGCGGTTGTGCGTGCCGACGATCATGCCCTCGTAGACGGGCGTCATGGGGTCGACGAACGTGGAGCCGTGCTCCTGCGCCGCGCGGATGCCGTAGCTGACGGCGACGCCCGCCTCGGACGACACCATCACGCCGGTGCGCGTGCTCCGCACCTCGCCCTTCATGGGGCGCATGCCAATGAACTCGCTGTTCATCACGCCGTTGCCGCGGGTGGCGCGCAGGAAGTAGCTGCGGAAACCGATGAGGCCGCGCGTCGGCAGCTCGTACTCCAAGCGCACGTTGCCGTGGACATCCTTGTGCATGTCGCTCATCACTGCCAGGCGCGAGGCCAGGTTCTCGGTCAACTGGCCGACGTACTCCTCGCGCGTGTCGATGGTGAGGCGCTCGTACGGCTCGTGGACGGCGCCGTCGATCTCCTTCGTCACGGCCTCGGGCTTCGACACCTGGATCTCCCAGCCCTCGCGGCGGATGATTTCGATCAGCACCGCCAGGTGCAGCTCGCCGCGCCCAGAAACGAGGAATTCGTCGGCCGAGTCGGTTGCCTCGACGCGCAGGGCGACGTTGGTGAGCAGCTCGCGTTGGAGGCGGGCGGCCAGCATCCGCGACGTGGCGTAGGTGCCCTCGCGCCCGGCCATGGGCGAGGTGTTGACGCCGAAGGTCATCTTCACCGTCGGCTCCTCGATGGCGATGCGCGGCAGGGCCTCGGGGGCGCTTGGCGCGGCGATAGTGTCGCCGATGGTGACATCCTCGGCGCCGCTGAGCGCGACGATGTCGCCGGCGCTCACTTCGTCGGTCTCGCGGCGCGCCAGGTCCTTGAAGATGAAGAGGTGCTCGGTGCGGAAGGCCTTGGCCTTGCCCTCCCGATCGACGACGACGATCGCGTCGCCGCGGCGCACCTTGCCGCGGAACACGCGGCCGATGACGATTTGGCCGAGGTGGTTATCGTAGTCGAGCGCGGCGGCCAGCATCTGGAACGTGCCGTCCGGATCGACGACCGGCGCGGGGATGTAATCGAGGATGGCCTCGAACAGCGGCTCCATGTCTTTCCGCGGGTCGTCGACCCACGCCATGGCATAGCCTTCGCGGGCGGACGCGTAGAGCACGGGGAAGTCCAGCTGCTCCGACTCGGTGGCGAGCTCCAGGAACAGGTCTTGAACCGCGCTCAACACCTCGGGGATGCGCGTGTTCGCGCGGTCGACCTTGTTGATGACGACGACGGGACGAAGGCCCTTCTTCATCGCGGTGCGGAGCACGTAGCGCGTCTGCGGCATGGGGCCGTCGACCGCGTCCACGACGAGGAGGCAGCCGTCGGCCATGTTCACGACGCGCTCGACCTCGCCGGAGAAGTCGACGTGGCCGGGGGTGTCGATGATGTTGATGGTCACGCCCTTGTAGGCGATGGCGGTGTTCTTCGCGAGGATGGTGATGCCGCGCTCGCGCTCCAGCGGGTTCGAGTCCATGATGAACTCGCCCACGGTCTGGTTCTCGCGGAAGACGCGCGCGAACTTCAGCATCGCGTCGACGAGCGAGGTCTTGCCGTGGTCGACGTGGGCGACGATGGCGACGTTGCGGATGTGCTGTTGGGGTGTGGCTGTCATGAAACCTTCGTGCCAAGGCGTTGGGCCACGCGCGAAACGGCGCGAGCGATTTTGCACGGTGCCTTCTATTCGCTAGCGGCCAGCGGGGAAAGACTGATTTACGCTATCAGTGTACCGGAAAACGTCACCGGGCTCAACCTCGGGCGGCGGCCTTCGCCTGGCGGCCAAGCGGCGCGCGGCGCGGGGCCGGGCATGCCCTGAGCGAGTTGGGGCCGCGCATGCCTCGGCGGGCGCGCGGCCTACCCCGCCTGGAGCTTGACGAGGCGGTGCTGTATCTCCTCCGGTGGCACGTCCTCCACATGTGTCGCGACGTGCCAAACATGGCCGTAGGGGTCGGCGAGCTGCCCGGCGCGGTCGCCGTAGAGCTGGTCCTCCGGCTGGCGGCGGACGGTGGCGCCGGCCTTCGCGGCGCGCGCGACGAAGGCGTCGACGTCGGGCACGTAGACCGTGCGATCGGGACGGCGAACGCCTTGCTACTGGAGGCGCTGGCGTCCTACGCGATGGGCATTCCCGACCTTCGCCGCGACCGCTAGGGGCGCCGTTCGACCGCCGTGGCCTCGGCTCACGTCGCGCGGGTTCAAGGAGTGGCGCGACCCTCGTGTCAGCGGAGAGGCTAACCCAAGCCGGCCTCGCTCGCAGACCGAACGCGTCCAGAGCCGAGTTCACTCAGGCCCAGCGCCCGCGTGGGCTTGACCCGAAAGTCGCCGCAACGATTATTGCGCCCGGCGATCCCCTGCCGAGGCGAGTTATCGCCGAATGGGCGCTGCTGCCCCTCTTGGGCCTGCCGCTGGAAGAACGAGCGCCCAACGTGGCTCGATTGGCGTGGCGAGTCAGAGACCGGCCGCGGTTGGCGGCAAGAAAAATGGGCGCATGCCATCGCCTTCTTAGTCGAGGTGGCGGGAGACAAACACCTCCAGCCATTCCACCAGGCTCGCGCTGTTGAATTCCACGTCGCGCGCCGCCTAAAACCATTTGCCGGCGTTGCGCGCGGCCCGGGCGCTGATTGATCTCGTCGTTCCGCCGGCCGATGGCCGGGGCTTCGTGTTGAGCACCGTGCACGCCAGCCCCAAATTGCGTACACTAGCGTACATATTGTGAGGAGGCAAGGGTGGCGGAGCAGCTGATTCATGTGGGCATGCGCGAGTTCCGCGAGGACATGGCGCGGTACCTTGACTCGCCCGCCCCGGTCGCTATCACCCGGCACGGGCGGACGGTGGGCTACTACGTCCCTGCCCACGGCAAGATGGGCGAGGAGGAATTGCGCGCGCTGAAGCGGGCGGTGGAGCACCTGGCGACCCTCCTGGCCGACCGAGGGGTCAGCGAGGACGAGGTCGTCAGCGTGTTCCGAGCACGCCGCGCTCATGGTTAAGGCGCTCGTGCTGGATGCCAACATCCTGGTGCGCGCGGTGCTGGGTCGCCGTGTTCTCGCGATCCTGGAAACCCATGCGAACCGCGTTCACTTCCTTGCGCCGGAGATCGCCTTTACCGATGCACGGCTTCATCTACCTGACATTCTCGTGGGGAGAGGGCTCCCGCGAGAGACGGTTGCGCCGCTGATCGAGGATGTCCTGGAGCGATTGCCGGAGCTCGTGACCCCGGTGCCTCACGAGGTCTACGCCGATGGCGAGGCAGAGGCGCGTCGGGCTTGGCTCCAGACGACGCGCCAGGGGCCGCGGTGCTTGGTGGAGGGCGGGCCGTCGTCCTGACGGCGCGGGCGCAAGGCGAAGTCATCGGCCAGGCCGATGAAACGGCAGCCGGCCGATTTTGCTTGATCTAGGCAACGAAGGCGTCGGGAAGCTGGCTCCCCGACCAGGTCTCGAACCTGGAACCTACCGGTTAACAGCCGGTCGCTCTACCGTTGAGCTATCGGGGAACACACGAAGACGCTGGCCTGGCGGCCAGCCTGTTTATCTTATCCGCGTGCCCGCCGCGACGCAAGCCGCCACGCCGTTCGCCGGCGCCGCCGACAAGGCCACGGCGCCGTTTTCGCGTTGACACTCCAGCCAGCCGGTTGATAAGATGGCGTGAGCGTCACCGTCTGGGTGGCGCCTGTCCGCGCGTGGGGATATAGCTCAACTGGGAGAGCGCTGCGTTCGCATCGCAGAGGTTGGGGGTTCGAGTCCCCCTATCTCCACCAAGCCCTCTATCGCCGGCGCCGTCCCTTCCTCGGCCGTCGCGCGTTCACGCGCCGCCAGCCGCCAAGCCCAACGCCGTCGCCGCTCCGTCGCGGCGGGCCCCGCATCCATGTCCACGCCGCCGGGCTCGCGTTCGGCGAGGCCGTGGTGAACGGTCGCATGCGCGCACCATCGGCCTCAACGCCAGGCGATCTTGACGACGTCGACCGGCTCGGTGGTGCCTTTGAGCGTCACCCTCCTCGGGTCGCTGGTGGCGACGCGCGAGGCAGCCGCGGCGACCGTCGAGGCGCTGGCGAGGATGTCGTTGCCGTCGGCGAGCGCGGCGATGCGCGCGGCGGCGGAGTCGGCCGAGGCGGCGGACGAGGCGCTGCTGGCGATCGAGGTGGAATACGAGGAGCTGCCGGCGGTGCTCGGCGCCCGCGAGGCGATGAAGCCGGGCCAGCCCATCGTCCACGACGACCCGTCGAAGTACGACATTCCGCCGCGGCCGGGCGCCAACACGCCGAAGTTCTGGCGCTATGCCGGCACGCCCGTGCCGCAGCAGGCCCCCACCAACGTCAACTCGCACGTCTACTGGGCGAAGGGCGACATCGCCACCGGGTTCGAGCAGGCCGACCGCGTGTTCGAGCACGCCTTCGTGACCAACCGCGTCCACCAGACCTACCTCGAGCCGCACGCCTGCCTCGTGTGGATCGACGAGGAGGGCGTCACGCACGTCATCGCCTTGAACAAGGTGCCCTTCCTGCTACGGCGGCAGCTGGCCGAGGGCGCCGGCCTCGACCTCGAACGGGTGATCGTGCACGGCGTCGCGGTCGGCGGCGATTTCGGCGGCAAGGGCATCGTCATGGAGGTGCCGGTCGCCTACTACCTGGCGAAGGCCAGCGGACGCCCCGTCAAGATCGTGATGTCGTACCTGGAGGAGCTGATCGCCGGCAACCCGCGCCACCCCGTGACGACGGTGCTCCGCACCGGCATCAAGAACGACGGCACGATGGCGGCGGTGCACGCCAGCTGCTACCTCAACTCGGGCGCCTACGTCGGCACGGGCCAGGGCCTGCCCCTCATCAGCGACGCGGCCGGCATCTACCGCACGCCGAACGTCCGCATCGACAGCTACGCCATGTACACGAACACGGTGACGAGCGGCAACTTCCGGGGCGTGGGCCAGCCGCAGGTCGCGTTCGCCATGGAATCGCACATGGCCATGATCGCCCGCGAGATCGGCATGGACCCGCTCCAGTTCCGCCTGCTCAACGTCGTCCGCGAGGGCGACACGTCTCCGGTGGGCGAGGCCTGGCAAGACATCCGCGCGGCGGAGACGCTGGAAGCGGCGGCGGACGCCATCGGCTGGAACACGCCGAAGCCCGGCCCGCGCATCGGGCGCGGCATCGCCATCAGCGAGCACCACGCCATCGGTGGGCAGACGAACACGACCGTGCGCCTGGAGCGCGACGGCTCGGCCACGGTGATGACCGCGATTCCCGCGCAGGGCGCCGGCCTGTATGGCGTGCTGCGCCAGATGGTGGCCGAGATGATCACCGTGCCGGTGGAGAAGGTGGCGGTGAAGACGCAGAGCACGGGGGAGTCGGCCGTCGACACCGGCGTCGTGGGCGGCAGCCGCGCGACGCACGTGAGCGGCAACGTGACACTGAAGGCGACCGCCCAGCTGCGCGAAAAGCTGCTCGCCATCGGCGCCGAGCGCCTCGGCTGCCGCACGCAAGACGTGTGCCTGGAGGACGGCGCCCTGGTGCACGGCACGCGGCGCCTGACGCTGGAGGCGGTCGCGTCGTCGGTCTCGCCCGAGGCGGTCACCGGATACCACGATGCCTTTGTCGACGAGCCGGAGGTGACCGACTTCTGCGCGCAGACGGCGGAGGTCGAGGTGGACACGGAAACGGGGCAGGTCCACGTCCGCAAGCTGGTATCGGCCCACGACATCGGCACCGTGTTCAACCCGACGGCGCACCAGGGGCAGGTGGACGGCGCCGTGATCCAGGGCCTCGGCTACGCGGTGATCGAGGAGATGCAGCTGAGCGAGGGCCGGGTGACCTCGTCCACCTTCGCGGAGCACAAGATACCGAGCATCAAGGACATCGTGCCGCTGGAGACGGTGCTGCTGGAGCCGAAGCCGGGGCAGGGCCCGTTCGGGGCCAAGGCCATCGGCGAGCACCCGCTGTCGAACATCGCGCCCGCCATCGCCGATGCCATCGAGGATGCCATCGGCGTCCGCATTCAAGAGCTGCCGTTGACGGCGGAAAAGGTGTTCAAGGCCTTGCGCGGCGAGCTGGAGCCGCCGCGGCCCTAGCGCCCGCTCGCGGAGGGACGGACGGCGCGAAGCCACGCCCCGACGCGATAGGAGATCGCGCGCCGTCGCCCGGCCGGCACTACGACGGATACGCGCCGCGCACCGCGTCTTGACGCTCGCTCCAGTCGGGCGGCGAGGTCTTCGCCAGGTGCGCCTCCAGGCGGTCGACGGCCGTGTGCATCGCCGGCGCCAGGGCCGCCGCTGCCTGCTTGCTCAGGCGGCGTTGGGTGACGGTGAGCGCCGTGGCCGCCGCGCCGGACGGAATCAGCTCCCACCGCACCACCGCCCGCTCGGCATGCGGCTGGCCCGCGCCCGCCTCGGCGTTCCACTCGTACTCGAGGACGAACGGCTTCACCCACGTCAGGATGCGCCCGCTCCAGCGCGTGCCGGTCGCGCCGGCCACCACGTCCACCGACCCACCGGAGCGGCCCTCGACCGTGGCCGTCCGCGCCAGCCACGCCGTCAGCTGCTCCGGCTTCGTCAGCGCGTCCCACACCGCCGCGGGCGGGTGCTGGACCGTGCGCTTGAACTCGAGCGTCGCGTGGTCTCCATCGGGAATCACGCGTCCCGCGGGCGTGGGCAGTCCTGGCTGGCTCGACGGCGTGGTCATCGGTCGCTCCTTCTCATGCCGGATGCGGCGTTATCGGCGGGCCGCTGAGGACTATAGCGCACCGCGCCCGCGCGCGGCAGGGCGTGCCGGGCGGTCCGCCGGGGTGCAATTCGTTCAAGACACGCGGCGCCGCTTCCGGTAGACTCCGGCCCGGCGCCGCCCATGCGCGGGCCGCGCCGCGAGACAATGCCAGCGCGCAGCGCGAGGGAGGCCCCGTGACGTCGAAGTTGGACCAGGCGACCGCGACGCAAATCCGCAACATCGAACGCCAGCACGGCAACGCCAACCTCATCGCCGTCCACGCGCGGTCGGCCGCCGGGGGCGCGCCGGCGCTGGACGGCCCCGGCGACGGCGACGCGCTGGTGGACGCGCAGTACGCCGGAGAGAAGGCCGCGCTGCGCCCCCTGTATGATGCGCTGCTGAAGGCGGTGCGCGCGTTCGGCGACGACGTGGAGGTGCCGCCGAAGAAGACCTACGTGAGCCTGCGGCGGGCCAAGCAGTTCGCCATCGTGCAGCCGACCACCAAGACGCGGCTCGACGTAGGCATCAACCTCAAGGGCGCGACACCCGGCGGCCGCTTGGAGGCGTCCGGCTCGTTCAACGGCATGGTGAGCCACCGCGTCCGCGTCGAGGCCCCCGGCCACGTCGACGCCGAGCTCGTCGGCTGGCTGCGGCGCGCCTACGAATCGACCTAGGAGGGTGGCGCATGGCATCGAGCAAGGCAGCGACGGTCGAGGCGTACCTGGCGGAGCTGCCGCCGGAGCGGCGGGAGGCGATGGCGGCGCTGCGCGACGTGATCCTCGAGCACCTGCCGGAGGGGTTCGAAGAGACGATGCAATACGGCATGATTACCTACGTCGTGCCGTTTTCCCGTTACCCCAAGACCTATAATAAGCAGCCGTTGGGTTACGTCGCGCTTGCCTCGCAGAAGCACTACATGGCCTTCTACTTCAAGGACTTCTACGACGACCCAACGGGGAAGCAGCGCCTCCGCGAGGAGTTCGAGGCCGCGGGCAAGCGATTCGACATGGGCAAGTCGTGCTTGCGCTTCAGGCGGCTTTCCGATCTGCCGCTCGATGTCATCGGCCGGATAACCGGCGGCCCTCGCATCCCGCTGCGCCGCCCTGCGAGCCGCCGGGAGCAAGCCGCGGCGACGGCTAGTGCAGCCACGCGATGTAGGCGGTGATGTCGGCGATGTCTTGGCCGGTGAGCGTGTCGCCGAAGCCGCCCGGCATGATGTTGGGCTGGAAGCCCTGGCGCACCTTGGCGTTCGGCTCGACGATCGCCTCGCGGATGTAGGCATCGTCCACCGTCGCGGTGCCGCCGCCCGCCAGCTGCACCGTGCTGCCGTGAAGGCCCTTCCACGTGGGGCCGACGCCGGCGGCGCCGGTTGTCGAGTGGCACGCCAGGCAGCCGTTCTGCGTGGCGACCGTCTTTCCGCGGACCGGGTCGCCGGTTGAGCCGGTGGGCGTGGCCGGCGCCGCCGGCCGCGTGGGCGCGGCGGTGGGGCTCCCACCGCAGGCGGCCAGCACCGCCGCGAGCGAAACGACAAGAGCCAGCAGACCGATCGTCCGATACATCAGGTACAGCCTCGGCGGGAAGCCTCACGGGCCGTTCCACGCGATACCACCATCTACGGATTTCGGCGGCATCTGGATTGGCGGCCGGCGAGCAGACGAACGGGAGCCGGGACGAGGCCCACGGCTCTCCGCGCCACGCGGCGCCGTGGCTAGCGCAACGACTCGATGTAGGCGATGAGGTCTTGCAGCTGCTGGTCGGTGAGCTGCTGCTCGTAGTTTTGCGGCATCACGCCGGGCTGGAAGCCCTGGACGACCTTGGCGTCCGGCCGCGTGATCGACTCGCGGACATAGCCCGCGTCGGCCGTCACCGTTTGGCCGCTCGCCAGCTGACGCTGGCTGCCCCAAATGCCCCGCCAGCTGGGGCCGACGCTCGCGGTGCCATCGATGGTGTGGCAGGCCAGGCACCCTTGCGTCTGCGCCACCTGGCGCCCCTGCGCCGGGTGGCCGGCGACGCCGCCCGGTGCCGTCGGCGATAGTTGCGTTCCCGGCGTGGCATCCGGCGTTCGCCCGCCAATGGGCTCCGTCGCCGTCGGCTGCGTGGTGCCCGCGCCGGGCAGCGTTGGCGCCTCCTCCCCGTCGCCGCAGGCCGCGACCGAGGCCAACAATGCAAGGCCGGCGATGACGAGCACGATGACGCGACGCATGGCACCTCCTCCGCTTCCGCCTCGACCGCTTGAAACCACCATAGCGCGCGCGCCGGCGCGCACGTCGGCAGCAGGGACTAAACGCGGCCATGCCGGGGCGGGATTCGTGCCGGGGGGCGCCGCCGGCTTGGCGCGGTGGGCGCGCGGGCGGCGATGCGTTAAGATGGAAGGCGCGGCGCGACGCCGCGAGCCTGGTCCACGCGTGCCCCTGTAGCTCAGGCGGACAGAGCAGCGGTTTCCTAAACCGCGTGCCCCGGTTCGAGT